>NZ_QSAS01000015.1:0-45192 GCF_003465485.1 Collinsella sp. AF11-11
CGGGAGTAGCGTCGAAGGTTGACAAAACTATAGGAACACCCAACGACTACTCCGGCAACGCCGATGTCTTGGCAACGCCAGCGAGCGGGCCGCATTTGAGGCAAGGTGACGTGAAACGAAAGGGCGCTGACCTTCTGGTCGCGCCCTTGAAGTTGAACGTCAGATTGCCCAAATGCGGCCCGCGCAGCGTCGAGCCGTTACGGCGTTTGGTAAAACGCCGTAACTTTAAAGTTCAGTCACGACAACGCCGTTGTAGATCTCGTCCCAGCGGTCCATGACCAGGTGGCCGGTCTTGGGATCCATGGCGTTGAGCTTGCCGCAGGTATTGGCGGTCTTGAGCACCGTGACATCGTCGGCACCAGCAGCAATGGCATGCGCAAAGCCGGCGATGGTCGAGTCGCCGGAACCCGTCGCGTTCACAGCCGCAATCGCGGGCGTCTTGGCGCGGAACGCGCGACCCTCATGGAAGCCCACCGAACCGGCAGCGCCCATCGAAACGACAACCCAGGGGATACCGGCAAAGCGGCCATCGGCGGCAAGCGCCTCGCGCAGGGCATCGACATCATCGGTCGTAAAGGACGTACCCAGCAGACCGTTAATCTCGGTCAGGTTGGGCTTTACGAGCTCAGGCTTAGCGTCGGACTCCAGCGCGGCCTCCAGCGATGCGCCCGAAGTGTCAAGCAGCACCTTGGCGCCCGCCTCCTCGGCAATCTTGACGAGCTCGGCATAGTAGCCAGCATCGACGCCACGCGGCAGCGAGCCCGAAAGCGTCACGACGTCCGCCTTCGCTGCAAGCTCGGCGAACTTGGCCGTAAAGGCCTCGAGCTCGGCAGGCGCAATCTGCGGACCGCTCTCCAGCAGCTCGGTCTGATTACCCTCGTGCAGGATATTCAGGCAAATGCGCGTCTCACCGGCAATGGGCACAAAGTCATTCTTGACGCCATCGGCATCCATGAGCTCGGCCATATAGGCACCCATGTGACCGCCAAGCAGGCCGGTCGCGAGCACGTCGTCACCCAGCTGCAGCAACACGCGGCTCACGTTGAGGCCCTTGCCGCCAGCGGTCTTTTCGGGCGTCACGCGGTTCACGTCGTCGATGATCAGCTTGTCGAGCTGATAGCGCGTATCGATCGACGGGTTCATGGTAACGGTCAGAATCATATTGAACTCCTGTTTCCGGGGCGCCAAACGCGCGACCCCAAACATACGATAACTCGTTAAAGGATCTCGATCTCAAAGCCACGGGTGACGGTCTCCCCCGGCTTGGCAACCAGGCAGCCGCGCTTATGCTCCAGAACATCGTCCTCGTCAGAGCAGGTGGACAGGCCGCCCCACGGTTCCACGGCCACAAAGTCGCCCTCGGGCTTGCTCCACACAATCAGGTATGGCATATCGGGGAACGTCAGGCGCACGCCCTTGTCCTCGGTTTTCTTGGTCAGCGTAACCACGCGGCTGTCGAGCACGTCGAAGATGGTCTCGGCAAAGTCAAAGAGTTCGTGGGTCAGCGGCAGGTCGTGGCCGACCATCGGGTTTTTGCTGCGATGCTCGACATCAATCAGGCCCGTCGAGGGAACGGCAGTACAGAGCTCGGCGGCCTCACGCTGCTCAAAACGGAGCTCGTAATCGTCATAGGACTCGCCCTCGTCGAGCGGGCACGTAAAGCCGGGGTGACCGCCCACAAAGAACGGCATGTCCTCGGTACCCTCATTGGTCACCTCGTACGACACGGCCACCTTTTCCGAATCGATCGCGTAACGAGCAACGATCTTAAACGGATACGGGTACTGCTCGAGCAACTCGGCATGGTCGGCAGAGCTCAGGCTCAGCGCAACCATGTTATCGCCCTGCTCCTCGAGCTTCCACTCCTGCTTGCGGGCAAAGCCGTGGCGGGCAAGCTTGACCTCGCGGCCGCCCATGGTCATCGCGCGGCCGTCACGAAGGCCGCCGCAAATCGGAAAGCAAATGGGTGCCTGGCCCGACCAGACCGAAGGATCGCCCTGCCACAGGTACTCGCGACCGTTGGCTTTAATCGAAGTGAACGATCCTCCAGCCGTGCTCAGTGCCACGCGAACAGAACCGTTATCAAGAACAAACTCCATAGGAGCCTTCCCTTTCTTACGACAGCCCGCCAAGTCAATAGGGCTGACAGAAAACCGGCCCGCGCCCCCTCACAGAAACGCGAGCCGTCAACGGACTAGTAAATTACGCCGGATACCCGCTAGTCATGGTATTCGCCGCGGTCCCACTTCTCGAGGAACTCGTCAAAGAAGTGCGGGTCAGCCTGAGCCTCAGCGTCGGCCTTATTGCAGGCATCGATCTTGGCAATCAGGGCATCGTGCTCGGGGGTCTTCTCGTAGGGCTCCTCCAGGAAGGCAAGCATGATATCGGCCATCAGGAACTCGCCGGTGATCTTGCCGCCAAAGCCCACGATGTTGGCGTTGAGCTCGCGACGGGCATACAGGGCGGAGGTCATGTCGCGAACCAGGGCGCAACGGGCGCCGGGAACCTTGTTGACGGCGTTGGTGATGCCGATGCCGGTGCCGCACAGGGCCACGCCAAAGTCGGCCTTGCCGCTGGCAACGGCCTCGCCCACGGCCTTACCGTAGATGGGATAGTGCGTACGGGTGTGGCTGTAGGTGCCACAGTCGAGCACCTTGTAGCCAGCCTGCTCCAGGCGGTCGGCCAGATAGATCTTCTCGTCCGTAACGATATGGTCGCAACCGATTGCGATGGTCTTCTTCATCAGAACGTCCTTTCGTCTGAATTCACAAGTTGAGGTAGAAGTTCGAGTTCTCGGTGGCTCTCGTTAGGCCATCTTGTTGAGCATGTCGACACGGATCTGGTGACGGCCGCCGGCGTACTGAGCGCGCAGGAACTCGCGGGCGATCTTCTTGGCGACCTCGGTGCCCACAACGCCCGGGCCCATGGTGACCATGCGCGAACCGTTGTGCTCGCGGGTCATGTAAGCGGAACGCTCGTCGGAAATGTTGGCGACGACCATGCCCTTGATCTTGACGGCGGCCATATAGGAGCCGACGCCGTACTTATCGAATGCGAAGCCCTGGGAATCCTTGTGCTCCAGCAGGTCCTTGGCAACGGCGGTCGCGGAATCGACAAAGTCCGCGGCAGGGGTCTCGGAATAGTCGACGACCTCGTGACCGTCGGCGATGAGCATCTCCTTGATGGACTCCTTCATCGACATACCGTCGGCATCGGAAGCGATTACAACCCTCATGACATCCTCCTTGAGAGATACGCAGGTGCGTAGTTTCTGTTTGGAAGTGTTGAATCGCGTTCAGGTCCGGGCATCTGAATGTGCGGTTCTTCACTGTTCATGTTTATTTGAACACATTCGAACATCAACTGCAACAATTATTTGTTTGTCTTTGTTCTATTTTGAACAAATACCGTTCACGGATGATTGCTGACCGTTTGGGAACGGGAAAACCTAGCCTGCCACGTATTCAACAAACAAATAGGGCGGCCGAGAACGTGTCTCGGCCGCCCTTCTTACGGTTGGTCTTCCAAGGATCGCTTTGCCGCCTACTCAGACTGTCCGCTCTTCTTGGCATGTTTGGACGGAGCCCTCAGAAAACGACCCGTCAAATAGTTCGCCGGGCCAGAGATATCGATCCCCAGCAGCGTGTGCCCCAGCCACAGAAACGCCGCGAGCACCAGCAACGGGATAACGCACGAGGTCACGATCATCACGATGACGCCTTCGATCAGATCGGTCACCTGTTGCACCACCTTATCGGTCATCGACTTGGCACTGTCGGTCACCGATGTGAGTAAACTCGATGCCCCATCGGTCAGCTGCTCAAGCACATTCTTGTTTTCCGTGGTCTCGGATTTCTTCTCGCTCTTTGTGGAGCTCGCCTTGCTCGCTTCAGTCGCCTTTTGCTCTGTCTGCTCGATACTCACCTGATACGTCTCATCGACCTTTTGCGACACCCATACGCTCGCGGGCACAAGCGCCATGCCGATCACGGCAACCACCAGCACGCGCGTCGCCGCACGGCGCAGGACGGCGCTCGTGCTCCAGCGCCCGTGAATGCCGAGCGACACCGCAAAGAGTACCAGCGCAAACGGGATCAGGATACCCAGGCCAACCGACCACAAAATGGTCAGCAGGTATTTCTCGAGGTAGAGCACGGCAAGCACGATGCCCAAGTTACCCGAAAGCTGCGCGAGCTGCTCGGCAACCGGCGTTCCCGTATCACCCGGCAGCGCGGTAATGCCCGCAGACAGCGCCACGCACGAGGTCGTGAGCGCCAGTACGTTGCCTTTCTTTTGATCGATGACCTCGATGGTGGAGTCCCATGTTTTGGTATCGGCAAAATGCGGACGAGCCACAAAGCCCGACAGCAGCGCCAGTACCACGAGTGCAACGATAAAGCCAATCTGCAGCTTTTTGTTTGCGCACACGACATCGGACAGGCTGGGCTGCAGCTCGGTTACCGTCGTGTGCTCGGTTATCTGGACAGGACGCCCATGAGCCATCTCGCGCGCATCTCTTTTTTGTATTGACCCGTTATCCGGCATTTGGATACCTCCTCAGTCCGGTCTGTATTGCGGATGGAAGTATACCCACCCAGTAAAAAACCGAACGGGAGGACAACGGAGCGCACCAAGACTGTCCCCAATGACTACCTCGCCTGCAGCGCCAGTTAACAAATGACTCGCGTGTGTTCCTCGATGGCAGTGCGGTCCTCGGCGGTAATACCCGGCTCGCACACCACGGCGTCTAAATTGTCCAGGCGGCAGAAGGTGTAGAAGTCGCGCTTGCCGATCTTGCTGGAGTCGGCGATCAGGTAGCGCGAGTCGGCCTTGCTAAAGGCGAGCTGCTGGATACGGCCCTCGTCCATGTTGGACGTAGACACGTCACCGTCCAAGATACCGTTGGCGCCGATAAACGCCGCATCGATGCCCAGCGTGCGCAGGGTATCCTCAGCTGTTGGTCCCACAAAAGCGGCGGTGCGGCGACGGTACATACCGCCCACGAGGCACAAGTCGCAGTCCTCGCGCGCCTCGAGCAGGTTAAACACCGAAAGCGAATTGGTCACAATGCGCAGGCGAAACGTCGGCAGCATCGAGGCCATCTGCTCAACCGTGGTGCCCGTACCCAAAAAGATGGTCGAGCCTTCCTCGATAAGCTCCACAGCGCGGCGTGCGATCTGCAGCTTTTCCTCGGCATGCTTGGTGCGCTTTTCACTGTGCGAATACTCATGGCGCAGCATAGCGTGCGGACGACCCTGCGCACTACGGGCGCCGCCGTGCACGCGCTCGATCTCGCCCAGGCTCGCAAGCTCCTCAAGGTCGCGGCGGATTGTCATGTCCGATACGCCCAGCGCATCCGAGATCTCCTTGACCGAGACCGCGCCCTGCTCCTCGAGCAGCTGACGAACCTTATCCTGACGCTCCGCCTTGATCATTTTTACTCCTTTGAGTGATTTTGTTCGCAGCTATAGTAATCGAACAGCTATGCCCACCCACCCTAAACGGTCGATTTTTCCCGGTGAACGGTAGGATAGTAAACGCCAAACGTTGAATATCGAATGTATCCGACGCATCAACTTCAGCTATACATAGGCAAAAAGCTGCGATTTTAAAATCGTTTCAATCCAATGCACCTCATATAAATCAAATTGAACTTTCCCGAACAATAGAAAACAGATTGACACACTAATTCTCTTAGATTTAAATAACAGGCAACTTAAACAAACAGATTCGAACACGTTCGATCTGCATGGAACGGAAGGAGTTGCAGACATGTCCGCAGAGAGCAATCTGTTCTTCGAAGACACCGTGTTTGTTTGCGACCGCACCACGCAAGAAGATGTCTTTACCGAGATCGCCAATAAGCTGTCACTCAAAAACTATGTTGCGCCCGCGTTTCTCGAGAACATCATCGAGCGCGAAAAGGGCTACCCCACCGGCATGGATATGTCTGTCGTCGACCCCGAGTTGCCCAGCTTTGCCGTTCCTCACACCGAGGTCGAGTTCGTTCACACCCGTCGCATCGTCCCCGTCAAGCTGACGACTCCCGTCGAGTGGCACTCCATGATCGACCCCTCGCAGACCTTCCCCGTCTCGTTCCTGTTCATGATCCTCAACGACAACAAGGAGGCCCAGGTGGGCATCCTCGCCAAGATCATGGACTTCGTTAACGCTCTTGGCACCGATCGCGTCAAGGAGCTGTTCTCCATGACCGACGCCAAGGCCATCTACCAGTTCTTGGTCGACAACTTTCCTGCCGACTAGCCAATTACCCTTAGGAATCCGCGGAATAACCCGCATAGAGAAAGGAATTCATCATGATTAAGGTTCTCGCAGCTTGTGGCGCCGGTGTTAACTCCAGCCATCAGATCAAGGACGCCATCGAGTCCGAGTTCAAGAATCGCGGCTACAACCTGCACTGCGACGCCGTGATGATCAAGGACGTCAACGAGGAGATGCTCTCTCAGTACGACATCTTCGCACAGATCGCCAAGACCGACTTTGGCTTTGAGGTTAAGACCCCGATCGTCGACGCTGGCCCGATCCTTTACCGCATGCCTGCCATGGCTAAGCCGGTTTACGACAAGATCGAGGCCATTATCAAGGAAAAGGGTCTCAACTAATCTTTTGCAGCTTCGCTCTGCGCAATTTTTGGCTTTAAGGAAGATGACGACCGGGAACGGCATCTTCCTTTTTTAAGGCAACATACGGAAAAGGAAATTCTCTTTTAGGAAAGAGGGAGACATGGACGCAGTAATCGGGTTTGCTAATGCCGTCTTTCAGCCGCTGATCGACCTTGGCGCAGCCCCTATGATGACCATCGTTTTGACGGTTATCGCCCTACTCTTCAAAGTAAAGTTTACCAAGGCCCTCGAGGGCGGCCTTAAGCTCGGTATCGCCATTACCGGCATCGGTGCCATCATCAACATTCTGACGACGGCCTTCTCGAGCGCCATGACGACGTTCGTTGAGTCCACCGGCCTTCAGCTCACCGTTACCGACGTGGGTTGGGCACCGCTGGCCACCATCACCTGGGGTTCTCCCTACACGCTGTACTTCCTGATGGTTCTCGTCATCGTCAACATCGCGATGATCGTGCTCGCCAAGACCAACACCATCGACGTCGACATCTTTGACGTTTGGCACCTCGCCTTTGTCGGCCTTGCCTGCATCTACTTTGGTGCCAACATTGTCGTCGCCACGCTGCTCGTCGTCTTCGTCGGCGTCATGAAGATCATGAACTCCGACCTTATGAAGCCCACGTTCAACGATCTTTTGGGTGCTCCCGAGGAGAACCCCATGACCACGACTCACATGAACTACATGATGAACCCGCTGGCCATGCTGCTCAACAAGATCATCGACAAGGCGCTCCCCTTCCTCGATAAGTACGACTTCGATGCTGCCAAGCTCAACAACATGATTGGCTTCTGGGGCTCCAAGTTTGCTATTGGTATTTACCTGGGCGTCTTCGTCGGTCTGCTTTCGCACCAGACCCCGCAGCAGATCTGCACGCTCGCCTTTACCGCCGCAACCTGCCTTGAGCTGTTCTCGATGATCGGTTCTTGGTTCATCGCAGCCGTTGAGCCGCTGTCTCAGGGCATCTCCGACTTTGCCAACAACAGCAAGTGGCTCCAGGGCCGTACCCTCAAC
Source organism: Collinsella sp. AF11-11 (assembly GCF_003465485.1). Lineage (NCBI taxonomy): Bacteria > Bacillati > Actinomycetota > Coriobacteriia > Coriobacteriales > Coriobacteriaceae > Collinsella > Collinsella sp. AF11-11. The sequence continues at coordinate 7,654 of NZ_QSAS01000015.1, forward strand.
GTCGGCCTCGACTGGCCCTTCATCGCCGGCCGCGCCGAGATCTGGGCTGCCGCTAACATCCTTGCCCCCATCATGCTGGGTGAGGCACTGCTGCTCGCCAACGTTCCCTGCCCCCTCTCCCCGACTGGCACTTGGAACGGCCTGCTGCCGCTCGGCGGCATCATCGCCATGGGCCTGACGCCGGCACTGCTCGTTGTCACCCGCGGCCGCGTGATCCGCATGGTCGTTATCGGTGCTGTCCTGTTGCCCGTCTTCCTGGGCGCTGGCACCCTCGTCGCCGATTTCGTTACCTTCACCGCTAAGACTGTCGGCGCTTTCCCCGATGGTGTTACCGGCCTGATCTCTCAGACCACCATGGAAGGACCTGTCGAGAAGTTCCTGGCCTTCTTCGTGGGCAAGGCGACCACGGGCGATGTGACCATGATTATCGCTACGGTCGTTGCTATCGTCATCTACGTCGTGCTCTTTGCTTGGTATCGCAAGCAGATGATCGCCCGTAACATCGAGTACGCGAAGCAGGATAAGTGCACCCTCTCGCCGCTCACCACCGGCAAGTTTACCGAGGAGGACCTCAAGGCTGCTAAGGAAGCCGAGTCCGCAAAGGCAAACGCCTAACTCATTGCCACATATCCCCTGTGGAAGAAACCCGTCGCATCCCGGCGGGTTTCTTTTTGTTTGTCCACAGTAAGTCAATCATCACTTTTTTGAGAAAAATACCCCCTGCTTTAGTGGGGTGTAGTGATAATCTCGCCTGTTCGCGCTACAGTTTGTCCGAAATACCTCGATGTTAGGAACCAAATGATCACTTCCGAGCTTTTCGGCACCGCGCCGTGCGGTACCCCCGTTCATCGCTACACCCTCAACGGGCCCGAGATCTGCGTTCGCATTATGGACTATGGCGCCACCGTGTTGGGCATCGATGTGCCCGACATTCCCGGCAACGTGCGCGATGTGGTGCTGGGCTTCGATAAGCTCGAGGATTACTTTGACAACCCCGCCTGCTTTGGCGCGACCATCGGCCCTGTGGCAAACCGCACCGCTGGCGCCACGATCGCCATCGACGGCACGGACTGGCATATGCCCGCCAACGAGGGCGCCAACAACCTGCACAGCGACCTTGAGCACGGCCTGCACAAACGTGTGTGGGATGTTGAGCTCGACGAGGTCCATAACGCCGTGCGCATGACCACCTCGCTTAAGGATGGCGAGCTGGGCCTGCCCGGCAACCGAACCTTTACGGCCGTGTTTACCGTTACGCGCACCGGCGTCTTCCGCATCGATTATGGCTGCGAGAGCGACCGCGCCACCTACGTGTCCATGACCAACCACACGTACTTTAACCTTGCAGGCCATAACGCCGGCATGGACTGCGAACATTTCTTTGTCGCCAACGCCGCCCACTACCTGCCCATTAACGAGCAGAACATCCCCACCGGCGAGATCGCTCCGGTCGAGGGAACACCGTTTGACTTTCGCGAGCTTCGCCCCGTCGCACCCGGCATGGAGGCCGACGACCCGCAGATCAAGCAGGCCCGTGGCTACGATCACTGCCTGTGCATCGATGGCTATCAGTACGGCCGCAACCTGCGCCGCGCGATGCACGTCGAGGAGATGTGGACCGGTCGTGAGATGGACTACTACACCACTGCCCCGGGCGTGCAGCTCTACACCGGCAACTGGCTGGGCGACGAGCACGCCAAGGACGATGCCAACTATGGCTGGGGCGCCGGCTTTGCCCTCGAGGCCGAGATGTACCCCGACACGCCGCACCAGCCTCTGTTCCCGCAGGGCATTGTGGGCCCGGGTCATCCCTATAGCAATGTGATCGAATATCACTTTATGAGGCACTAAGCCCACAACGCGACATATCGCACAGCAACGCCCGCCGGCACCACCGCCGACGGGCGTTTTTTCATCTTTTGGCTCATTTTCGCTGTGACTGTATGAGTGACATATCAAAACTATGCCCATTTACTACGTTTAGCCCGGGATGCTCGACCATGCACCGGTTTTTGTTAAATTCGCAAGCCGTCTACCTGCGGTTTTGTTTTTCTCAAATTCGACATGCTCGGCGATAGCCGACCAAACGTAGTAAATGGGCATAGTTTTTGACAGGCGGCATCGCGCGCATCCCTCGCAAGGGCAAAATGATCCGTTTTCCTCCGTCCCCAAGGGATCAGTTGAACAGATTGCCAATGGGGTCGGGGGCGGAACTGGGGAGATAACGGATTTCTAGCTCTATGCCGAGCTTTTGCAACTCTTTGAAGGCGGCGATGTCCGTATCGCCTACGGCAATGGCAGGCGTTGCAGAGCGCTTGCCCTCCCTCGCCCGCATATGGCCGATGCTGATCTTGGTTATTGGCACACCGCCCTTAACCAGCGCGAGTGCATCCGTGGGCGACGCCACCATGATGAGAATCCATTGGCGCGGCGTTGCGGTATAAATGATGTCGATGGTCCTTTGCACCGAGAAAAACCGCGTCCAAACGCCTTCTGGCGCCGCCACCCTCATGGGTGCCCATTGGCGCGAATCCGCCGCGATCTCATCGTTGACGATTAAGACAAGATTGGAACCCACGGCTTCGTTCCACAGCTCAACGTCTTGCCCGTAAATGAAACGGTCATCGATACGCGTGAGAAGGATCTTGGGTTGAGCCATGGCTGCCCCATTCTGTTTGAGACCCATACGAGCGGGACGTCGGCCACCAACTCAACAGCAGGTCAAGTACCAAATGGGCACTGCAGACATCACGCCTCTAATATTAGTGCATTTAAAGTGAGAAAAGCCGTCAGAACACTTGCGCGGATGTGCGATGTCCCGTATCATAGACAGCCGTTGGCGCCTCAGTTGCGTCATCACATGGCCGCCAGCGTAGCTCAGTTGGTAGAGCACCGCTCTCGTAAAGCGGGGGTCACCGGTTCGAGCCCGGTCGCTGGCTCCATTGCTCAAGATAGCCGCCTTCGGGCGGCTTTTTTGTTGCCGATTTTGAGTGCGTGCGCGCCAATCCAAGCATCGCCACGTCAACAGCGGCCCACTCGGTGGACTTCGGGTTTAATGCTTAGGGGCGGGGATTTACCAAAGTGAAATCTTAATGAAAAGAAACCCAGCTGCAACAATTGCCATGGTGAGGGCTCGAATTGGCCATATAGATCTAAAAAAGTCACGATATACAAATGTCGAGAGACGTTGGGGATATAGATGAAAAGAACTAAGGGTTTTCTTTTGTTGGTATTGATGCTGCTCGGACTGTTCTGCCTGAGTGGCCCTTCTTGGGCCAAGGCTGTCTGTCCTGAAGGTGAGCCTCAGCAGTCTTATACGGGCAGTCTGCTGATAACTGCTAAGGAGGGCGATGCCGACTCTCAGTCTTGGGTAAATCCCCTTGCCACTTTTGAGGGGGACGGCGGAACGGTCAAGCTTGACCATATTGGTAGCGGGATTTTGAGGTGGCAAGTTCTTCCGGACAAAATTGCGAACGATCCCTTCTCTTTTGCTGGAACGATATATCTATACAAGGTTGTGAGCGGAAAACAAAAATACGTCGATTGCTATCCGACAAACGGGTCTGGAATTGCATTCACCGGCATTTCGGGGCAGATTGATACACATGTACGAAAGGGAACCTATGTGGTGCGTTGGGTTGGAGCTGCTGCAGGCCCGATATGGATTGCGGTCTTGCGCCCCGATGTCCAAATAGGTTTCTCTCTCTAGACGGGAAGTTGCTCATGAACGCCATATACGACGGGGATGACTGGGTCGATCATTATACTTGGCGCCTGGTCGGCTCGAACGACAATGGGGATGTGGTGTTTGATGGACTATGTCCAAAGCATCTCCATCCTTTTGTCTCGTCGTTAATTGAGAGTTCCGCTCGTGTTGCCCCCTACAGCTCGGCATCGCTTCATGATACGGACGTTTTGAAGACCATAAGGGAATCAATTGACGAGGGCACGATGAGCGGCCCGCTGTTTTCTCGGCTTGTGGGGCTAGATGAGATTGGCTCGAAACGACTGCTTGCGGGCGAAAAAGTGGAACTCACTTATCGGTCGATGATTTCAATCCTGCGGCTAGCCGATGTTCTTCGCAAATAAATGAGGCTTCCCTATTCAAAACAGAAAACCCCGCCAAACGTGATTTCCCTAGGGAAAACCCGTTTGGCGGGGTCCTAGCGTGATTTCCCTAGGGGAATCACGCCATCAGACGAACAGCTCAGCCGAGCAGCTCGCTACTCCTCCCAGTAGGCGTCGGCAAGCAACTTAAAGCAGATCTTCTTGACCGGCTGTGCGCCATCGCCCGGGAACTCGAGCGTGGGCATGTGGGGCTCGCCGGCAACGAACAGCGCGAATTTGTCGTCGGCAAGATCGCCGGCGATCGAGGCGTCGGAATCGACCAGATCATAGTCGTCCTTCTCGTCAAACTCCTGGACCAGCGTCAGGCTGCCCGTAGCGACCTTAAAGGCCTCGCGACCCTCGACGTCGATCTGCAGGTCGTGATAGCGCTGATGCGTCTCATAGTGAGCCTCAGCCTCGGGACGCGTCGTGGGAGACATGACGTTCGCAAAGACCTTCTCACCCAAAATCGGATGGCTGCCGACCTCGAGCTGTGCCGGGTCGTTCTCCTCGAGCCAGTCGATCAGCACGTCGAGGCCCTTGAGCATTCCGCGGTACTCCTCGATATCGCCCAATGCACCGTAAATCATCTAAATCCCCTCTCGGATCGCTTCTTTGGCGGCTAATCGGCAAACGCGTTACCGATGCTGTTGCCACCCACATACGCCTCGACCAGGGTAAGGTCGGGATTGAACACGACAAACTCGGCGTCGCGCCCCGGCATAATGCTACCGCACTTGCCGTCAACTCTAACCACAAGCAAGCAACCGATGCCGGGGGCGGCGCACAAGCTCCTACAGCTCGGTCACGACAACGCCGTTGTAAACCTCGTCCCAACGATCCATAACCAAGTGGCCAGTCATGGGATCCATGGCATTGAGCTTGCCGCAGGTGTTGGCGGTACGCAGCACCGTCTCGTCATCCGCGCCAGCAGCAATCGCATGCGCGAAGCCGGCAATGGTCGAATCGCCAGAGCCCGTAGCGTTAACGGCGGGGATATCGGGGGTCTTGGCGCGGAATGCACGGCCATTATGGAAGCCCACGGAGCCGGCAGCGCCCATGGACACGACGACCCAGGGGATATCGGAGAAGCGGGCATCAGAGGCGAGCGCGGCGCGGAGCTCGTCCACATCGTCGGTGGTAAAGCTCGTACCCAAAAGGCCGTTGATCTCGGTCAGGTTAGGCTTAACCAGCTCTGGCTTAATTTCGGACTTAAGGGCGGCCTCGAGCGAAGCACCCGAGGTATCGAGCAGCACCTTGGCACCGGCGTTCTCGGCAATGCCCGTGATCTTGGCGTAGTAGTCCGCCTCGACGCCGCGGGGCAGCGAACCCGAGATGGTGACGACGTCGGCCTTGCCCGCAAGCTCGGTAAACTTGGCGGTAAAGGCATCGAGCTCCTCGGGGGCAATCGTCGGGCCGCTCTCGAGCAGCTCGGTCTGGTTGCCGGCGTGAAGGATGTTGAGGCAAATACGAGTCTCGCCCTTGATGGGTACAAAATCATTCTTAATGCCGTTGGCATCCATGAGCTCGGCCATGTAGGCGCCCATGTGGCCGCCGAGTAGACCGGTTGCCACAACGTCGTCGCCCAGCTGACCCAGTACACGGGCCACGTTGAGACCCTTGCCGCCGGCGGTCTTTTCGGGCGTCACACGGTTAACGTCGTCGATAATGAGCTCATCGAGCTGATAGCGTGTATCGACGGACGGGTTCATCGTAACGGTGAGGATCATTTTTAGCTCCTTATCTCGCAGGCTCCTTGTGCCTCGCGATACGAGTCGACAAAACGGAATTACAGAATCTCAATCGTGAACGAGCGAACGACGGTCTCCTTGGGCTTGGCGACAAGGCAGCCACGCTTATGCTCAAGCACGTCGTCCTCATCGGAGCAGGTCGAAAGGCCGCCCCAAGGCTCAACTGCCACAAAATCACCCTCGGGCTTGCTCCACACAATGAGATATGGGAAGCCCTCAAAGCTCAGGCGAACGCCCTTGTCCTCGCCCTTTTTGGAAAGCGTGACCTGGCGGCTCTCGAGCACGTCAAAGATGGTCTCCGCAAAATCGAAGAGCTCGTGCGACAGGGGCAGCGTCTTTCCCACCATGGGGTTCTTGGAGCGCTTGTCCACGTCAATCAAGCCAGTCGAAGGGACAGCGGTGCAAAGCTCTGCAGCCTCTTCTTTCTCAAAGCGCAACTCGTAGTCCGTATAGGCCTCGCCCTCATCGAGCGGGCACCTAAAGCCGGGATGCCCACCGATAAAGAACGGCATGTCCTCGGTGCCCTCGTTGGTAACCTCATAGGAGACACGCACGGCGGCGTCCTCGAGCGTATAGCGGGCGACGAGCCTAAACGGATACGGATAATCGCTCAGCAGCGCGGCGTTATCCTCCGAAGCCAGGCACATAGCCAACTCGTTCTCGCCTTGGCTCAGCAGCTTCCATTCCTGCTTGCGCGCAAAGCCGTGGCGAGCGAGCTTTACATGATGCCCGGCAAACGTCATGGCGCTGTTGTCGCGCAAGCCTCCGCAAATCGGGAAGCAAATCGGCGCCTGGCCGGACCACACGGTGGGATCACCCTGCCACAAGTACTCGCGACCTCCGGCCTCAATCGAGGTAAACGAGCCACCAGCCGTGGAAACCTTAATAGAAATCGAATCGTTGGAGAGAGCGTATTCCATTACCCATCCTTTCGAACAACTGCTTTATTTCACGCAAGCGCCCGTTTCAATCCTAACCATAGAACAAACCCGCACGCTCATCGATGCGTCCGGTATCCCGGCCATGTAACGGGGTACCATACAGACATTGATGCAATTACAGCTGAAAGGCCTTCTTATGCGAACCATCATTCTTTATGCCTCACGCCACCACGGCAATACGAAAAAGCTCGTGGACGCCATCGTCGAGGCGCACCCCGAAATCGATACCCTCGATGTGAAAACGCTCGGCAAAAACGAGTATCCCAACCTGCACGAATACCATCTGATTGGTGTCGCCACGGGCATCTATTACTCCGAGATCGACAAGGACATGGCACGCGTGCTCACTAACGTGTTGCAGCCGCAGGACAAGGTGTTTGGCCTTATGACCTACGGTGGCAAAAACAAGTGGTACGGCAAGGATATCGATGGCATCTGCCGCATGAGGCAGGCCATCTTTATGGGTGTCTACGGCTGCCCCGGCTTTGATACGTGGGGGCCGTTCAAACTCACCGGCGGTGTCCAAAAGGGGCACCCGACCGCTGAGGAAATTAAGGGTGCCGTCGACTTCTTCGACAAGATCGAAGACGAGTATGGAGACATCATCGTCGAAGAGTACGCCAAGCGCGAGAAGCGCCTAGCATACGAGAAGGAACATCCTGCAGGAGGCCTGGTGGCCGGCGTTAAGCGTACGGCAAAGAAAATCGCTAGCAAGCTGTAACTGTAAAGGTGCTTTTGAGCGTTTAACCCGTACGGCGGGTCCGAGCAGATTCGGGCCCGCCGTCTTTTTCTTTCGTTACTCGGTAAAGGCGTTGCCGACGCTCTGGCCGCCAACATACGTCTCGACGAGGGTGAGCTCATGGTCGAACACGACAAAGTCGGCGTCGCGACCCGGCATGATGCTGCCGCACTTATCCTCGATGTGCGCGGAGCGTGCCGGCACCTCGGTTGCCATGCGAATGGCGATATCGGCGCTGGCGATGCCCCAGTCGACGATGTTCTTGACGCCCTGGGCAAGCGTGAGCACCGAACCGGCAATGCTCTTGCCATCGGCGAGCCAGCACAGGTTGTCCTTCATGATGACGTCCATGCCACCGCTGGTGTAGCTGCCCTCGGGCATGCCGCCGCAGCCCAGGCAGTCGGTGATGAGTACCGTGTGCTGCCAGCCCTTGGCCTGCAGCAGCGCCTTGATGGCGGCAGGGTTTACGTGCTTGCCGTCACAGATGATCTCGGCGTAGGTCTCGGACGTGGACATAGCAGCACCCACGACACCGGGCTCACGGTGATGCAGCCCGCGCTGGCCGTTATAGGTATGCGTAAAGCAGCTGGCACCGGCGTTGATGGCGGCGATGCACTCGTCATACGTGGCATCAGAGTGACCGATGCTGGTCACGACACCCTTCGCATTGAGGGCAGCAGCATAAGCAGCGGCGCCATCGCGCTCGGCAGCCATGGCGCTCTTAACGATACGTCCGCCGGCAGCCTCCTGCCACTCGTCAAAGACCTCCTCGGAGGGGTCAATCAGGTAAGCGGGGTTCTGTGCGCCCACATGCTTCATGGTAAAGAAGGGGCCCTCCAGGTAGATGCCCTGAATGCGAGCACCGCAGAAGTCAGGGCCGCGGCCCTCGTCAGCCTGAGCGATGACGGCGCAGGCATCCTTGATCTGCTCGACGCCATCGGTGAACGTCGTGGGCAACCAGCTGGTGGTACCGCGACGGGCGAGCTCGGTCGAGCTAATATCGATACCCTCGGGGTCGTTATCGGTAGTTGAGTGGTTGTAGAAGCCGTGGATGTGGGTGTCGACCATACCCGGTGCGATCCACGATCCCGTGTAGTCCTTGATCTCGCAAGAGGGCTCGTCGGCCTGCCAGGCGCCAAAGACGCCATCCTCGACCATAAGATAGCCGCCCAGTTGCGGGCCTGCCGGCAAGAAGAACTTGTCAGCCTTAATTGCGTACGTGCTCATATGCACTCCTTGCTTCTAAAGCAGTTGACTGTGGTGATGCTTATACCCAGCCCACGTAATAACAAAAAGCGCCCGCCCGCCGTTATGAGCGGACGGGCGCCCTTACAGGGGGACGCGATTAAGCGGTGAAGGGGTGAATCGTCACGCCCTTAACCACGCGGTTGACCGTACCGGTGGGGCTCGGCGTGTCGGGCGTGTTGCCCACGCGCACGGAGTTGAGCAGGCTGATAGCCTGAGCAAACATCACGAACGGCAGAGCAAGGTAGCCCTCGGGAAGCGCCTCGTAGCCCTTAAAGGTGAAGGACTCGCCCTCGTAGACGGTAGCGCCATCCTGCTGAACGGCAACGGTGTGCTGAGCGATCTTGTCGCCACCGATCTCGTTGAGGATGTCGATGTCGTACTGACGGGTGTAGGCGTCGTTGTTGACGAACACGAACACGAGGGTCTTGTCGTCGACGAAGGACTTGGGTCCGTGACGATAGCCCATGGAGGTGTCGTAGGAAGTAGCGACCAGACCGTGAGCAAGCTCGAGGATCTTGAGCTGGCTCTCCTGGGCAAGGCCACCGAAGGAGCCGGAACCCAAGTACGTCACGCGGTTGAAGTCGCCAGCGAGGTAGTCGGCAACCTCGGACTCGCGAGCGATAACCTCCTCGCCCATCTTGGCGATGGTCTCGACCCACTCGGCCTTCTGCTCGTCGGAAGCCTCGTCAAAGATGAGGGTAGAGAGCAGGGTCATGCAGGAATAAGAACCAGTCATGGCGAAGCCCTTGTCGTTGGCGCGCGGGATGAGCAGCGTCAGCGCATTGGGATCATCGGCGGACTCGACGGCGAGCTTGCCCTCGGGAGCGCAGGTGATGTTGAGGAACTTAACGTTGTGGACGAGCTCCTTGGCAACGGCAACGGCAGCAAGGCTCTCGGGGCTGTTGCCAGAGCGGGCAAAGGAAACCACGAGCGTGGGATCCTCGGCGCGCAGGAAGTCACGCGGGGCGCTCACGATGTCGGTCGTGGCGATGGGCTTAAAGTCGTAAAGATCAGTGTTGCCAGCGTGACGCAGGTACGGGGCGCAGGTATCGCCAACGTAGTCGGACGTACCGGCACCGGTGAAAACAACGGACAGACGGCCCTCCCCCATGGCGCGAGCCTCGGCCAGGAAGGCCTCGATGGCCTCTTTGTTCTCGCGGTAGATGTTGAGCGTATCACGCCAAAGCTCGGGCTGCTGAGCAATCTCGGCCGTGGTGATCTGGGCGCCGAGCTCGGTGAGCTCCTCGACACTCTTCTCGAACATTTCTAATACCTCTCTCTAGAAGTAAACCTCTGACGTGCAATTATACACTTCGGTTGGTTATCTGGTAGTAACCAGTTAAATGCAAAGAATCATCATATGGAAACAATGCGAACACTAGTCGCTACGCTGGTGGTAAACCTTGTATTTAAACTGATCGGCACGAGCAACCGAGAGTGTATACTCCACAACCTCGTTTGACTCGTTATATGTAGTTCTGACCAAATCGAGCACAGGCGAACCCTCGACAATTCCCAAAAGGTGGGCATCGGTGGGACGGGCTATGCTCGCATAGAACTCCTCTTCGGCCACGCGTATCTTTTGCTGAAAGTCTTGCTCAATCACATCGTAAAGCGGCTTACGCTCCAGCAGTGGTCGCTTTAGGGACAGAAATTGACGAACCGGTAGATAGCTGCGTTCGACCATCATGGGCATGTTGTCGGCAGAACGAAGGCGCTTGAGCTTAAAAATGCGATCACCGATACGCAATCCCATATGCTCGGCCAGATTCTTATCGGCCTCCATCTCGCAAAACTCGAGAATCGTGGTCTCGGGGTCGCGACCCATCGCGCGCATCTGCTCGGTAAAGCTGTAGGACTGCATAAGATTGGTTGCTTTTGCCGAACGGTCGGTCACAAAGGTACCGCGACCGTGCTGCCGAACCACCAGTCCTAAACGCTCCAGTTCTTGCAGAGCCAGACGTACCGTAGTGCGCGAGAGACCATAGCGCTCCGAAAGCTCGCGCTCGGAAGGAATCATGTCACCGGCGCGATATTCATGGTCAATCTTTTCGGTCAGAATATCGACCAGCTGATCGTACAGCGGTTGCTTACGCGCTCCGATCGCCATCCTATCCTCCCTTTTGCTCGAATTCGGCTAACTACCTAGGGCGTTAAGCATTATCGGTCTGCCACACCCGAATCATCAAGAAAAACAAAAGCCGCGCGCTCTTTCGAGCACGCGGCTTATAACATACACATGGCTTAAGGGGTCGGGGTGTGAGCCGCGTAGGGACACACCCCTCAAGCTAGAGCCTTACCAGATGCTCGGCCAGAGACCAAGCGGGCCAGCGCCCAGGATGCCCAGGACGAAGAGCAGCAGGATGCCCTTGGTCGGGGTCCAGCTGTGCTTAGCGAACATGTAGTAAAGCAGCAGCGTAAGCATAAGCGGGACGAGCTTCGGGACGATGGTGTTGAGGGTGTCGGCAACAGAGAAGTTGACCGGATCCTCGGTGACGGTGCCGTAGGTAACGGACTCCATGCCGTTGCCCAGATCGGTGACGCCGCACTCGACAGCGTTGCCGTCGGCATCGGAAGCGGTGAGGGCGTTGCCGTCCTCATCGGTCATGGCGATGGTACCGGCCTCAGCGGTCTCGGTATCGATGCCCTCCATACCGGTGAAGTTCTCGGCCTCCTTCTCGGAGACGATCACGGTAGTAGCAGAGAGACCACGGGTGGTGCCGTTGGGGATCTGGAGGTTGATCTGGGTGCCACCCATGGTGACGACCAGGCAACCGACGACGAAGACGCCCATGATGGAAGCGGCACGCGTGAAGGCCTGCATGTTGGCGGTCAGAGCGTCAATAGCGCTGGTGCCAAGCTTGTAGGACCAGTTCATGAGCCAGAAGCGCAGAGCAAACTGGACAACGTTGAAGATCACCAGGAAGATGATCGGCGCAGCGGCGTTGCCGTTGATGGCCATGTTGGAGGTGATGCCGGCCGTGATAGGCACGAGCGTCAGCCAGAACAGGGCGTCACCGATACCACCGAGCGGGCCCATTGCGGCGACGCGGACGGCGCGGATCGTGGGGATGTCAACCTTGTTCTGCTCGAGCGAAAGCACGATGCCCATAACAAAGGTGACGAGGAACGGGTGAGTGTTGAAGAACTCCAGGTTGTGGCTCATGGAAGCCGCGAGGTCGTTCTTGTTGGTGTGGATCTTCTCCAGACCGGGGATGATGGAGTAGAGCCAACCAGCGGCCTGCATACGCTCGTAGTTGAACGAGGCCTGCAGGAAGCAGGAACGCCAAGCCATCTTGTTGAGGGTCTTCTGGTCGAGCTGCGGAGCAGGAGTGAGATCCTCGTAGTGCTCCGGGATCACATACTCATTAGATGCCATCTTCGAAGTCACCTCCGTCAGAAACAGCTGCACCCTTCAGCTCGGTCTGCTGCTGGAAGTCCCAGAAAGCGATGCCGAAGCCGATGAGAGCGAGGATGAGCAGAGCAGGGGTTGCCAGAGAATCGTTGGCAACGGTGATGAGCGCGAGGCCAAAGCCCATGAGGAAGAAGCCCCACATATCGCGGTTCATCATAACCTTGAGCAGGACGGCGAAGCCGACGAAGCGCATCATACCGCCTGCAGCGGAGAGACCGGTCTGCAGCCAAGTCGGGATGGCGGAAGCGATGGTCTGACCGATGGTGGCGCCAGCGATGAAGAACAGGGTGACGACGATAGCGAAGATCAGGCCGAGCAGAGCCATGGCGAAGTAGTTCAGACGCTCGATACCCTTGGTGTCAGCGTTGTGAGCCATGTTGTCCGCGGAGGACATGAGCGGCGACATAAGCGTGAAGACCAGGGTAACGCCGAGCTGACCAAGCAGAGCGAACGGAATGGCAAGGCCGACTGCCGCGTTGGGCTCGAGGCCCGTAGCGATAGCGAGAATGGCTGCCATGATGCCGCCGATGACGGCGTTAGGCGGCTGAGCGCCTCCGATCGGCATGTTGCCGATCGTCATGAGCTGATAGGTACCACCCACGAGAAGACCGGTGTTGAGGTCGCCAAGGATAAGACCGATGACGGCGCCGGTGACGATGGGCTGATAGAGAGACTCGAGGAAGTTGAACTGGTCGATTGCCGCGACGAACGTGACGATGAAGACCAGAGCGACCTGGATGATCGAGTATTCCATCTTGCTCCTCCTTTCAAAATGTATGTACGCACTTTGGATTTCACGTACAGAATGTCAGGGTTTCATTCCTGACAACGTGGATCATGAGGATTACGAGAAGAGCTTGCTCGTGTCCTCAACAGGCGTGCTCGGAACGCGCCTGATCTCCAACTCCACCCCCAATTCCTGCAGCTCTTTAAACGCAGCGACATCCTCGTCGTTAACTGCGACGGAGGTGGCGACTTGGCGCTTTCCTTCCGACATGTGCATGTTGCCGATGTTTACCTTCTTTATAGGCACACCGCCCTTGACGAGCGTAAGCACGTCTTCCGGTGTTTCGGCCACGATGAAGATCTTCTGGCGCGGGCTCGCCTTGCCAATGACGTCGATGGTCTTCTGCAGGGAGAAGAAACGAGTAGCGACGCCGGCGGGAGCGGCCATCTTCATGAGGTTCTGGCGCATGGTGTTGGTCGACACATCGTCGTTGGCGACGAGAATGAGGTTGGAGCCCAGGGTGGAGTTCCACTGGGTAGCGACCTGACCATGGACCAGTCGGTTATCGATGCGGGTAAGAAGAATGTTGGGTTCTGCCATGTTGATCAGCTTCCTTTCGTTATTTGCTGACGACAGTTACTTGATCTCCTGAATCGCGTAACGCGAAACATCTACAACGGCGCCGGATCGGACTTTGATCTGGACCTTCTCGCCTTCGATGCCCTTGACGGTTCCGTAGATACCGCCGGCGAAAAGAACCTCCTGACCCGGCTTGAGCTCGGTGTGCAGCTCCTTGAAGTACTTCTGCTTCTTCTTCATGTTGATTTGCGACCAGATGGTGTAAATCAAGCCCATGATGACAAGCAGGCCTAAAAGGGCGACCGAGGAGCTCAGGACGTTGGCTCCGAAATCAGCCATTAGATGCCGTCCTCGTCGCCGAAGATATCCTCTTCGTCGGAGCCGGCAACGGATGCGACCGTCTGGGCGGTGACTCCCGTCTGACCAACGGTCACGGCCTGCTCGCCAAGCTCGGCGAGCGTGGCGTTACCGCGGAGGAACAGAAGCTCAATAACCATGGGAAGGTTGGTGCCAGTCAGTACCTCGACGTTGTCGACATCCTGGGCAATCATCATCGACTGATTGAACGGAGTACCACCAAGCAGGTCGGTAAAGACGAGCACGCCATCGCACTCCTCGCGCATGGCGGTAATAGCGGCGCGGAGATCCTCACCGTAGGAAGCAGCCTGGTCGCCCTCGAAAGGAACGACGGTAAAAGCGGGTTGGTCGCCAGCGACCATAGCGATAGCGCTTGCGAGGCCGGGTGCGAACTGTCCATGACCGGTAAGAATAAAGCCAACCATTCAAATTTCCCTTCCGAAGGTGTGTACGATCTGAGTCCGATAGTTTTCGGAAGCCAACGGGCAATCGCCCTTAAAGCTTCTTGGAAAGCGTTCTTTGAGAACCAGTGGTCTCTCAACTGGTAGTAACCACGTGACGTGTTGTTGTCACTATATCACCACAGAAGAGGTTGCTTTCGTTGATTCAAACAGTAAAACGTTTTTGCACCGTTCACGGTGAAAAATCGACCGTTTACCGCTCATTAACACTTCTACCTGCGGTTTTGAAACCGTTTCGAAATGATTTGACGAAAGATCGGAACTTTTTTTGTGTCTAAACAACGCAGAGTGGCTAAAAATGGCGTGTAGAAAAAATGCAGGTCATTGTGAAGATTTGTAAATTGGTCTTTTTGACTTAATACCAGTTAGAACCAGTTTCGATATTATCGGTGAACGGTAGTTTTCGACCGTTCACCGGTTATTTGCAATCGTTTGCGGCCGTTTTCCAGGATGAATTGAGGATACCCGATGAAGCACTTGCACGGGCGCAAGTCCTATCCTAGTGGTTTCGGTAACAAAATGCCCGTTAGAACGTTGTCGTTCTAGCGGGCTTAATCAGGTAGATCGGTTAGCGCGCAGTAGTGCAGACAGATCTTACGCAAACAGGCCGTAGATGCTGATGTTGGCCTTGGCGTAGAGGCCGTTAGCATACTCGGTCCACTTGGAGCTGGCGCTCGAGGCCTGCGAAGAGTACTGCTGGTAGGCGGTGTAATAGGCGGTCATGGCCTGCTTATAGGTTGCGCTATCGGCAGTAAAGGCATCGTTAGCGAAGGCCTTAGCGTAGGTGCTGTCGGCGTCCTTCCAAGTGCCCTTCTCGCTATCCCACTCGTCGCCGGCAAGGTTGATGATGTAGTCGGCGTAGTCCTTGCTCGCGGTCTCCTCGTTGCCGTCAGCAGGCTCGGTCGGAGCGGTCGGCATGCTTGCGGAGCTATCGCCCACCTTCTTCTTGTAGAGCTTCTGCAGCGTCGCGGACTGACGGACGATCTGCTTGGCCTGGTCCTTGGACACGCCATACTGCTTGGCCATGGTGTCGTAGTCCGAGGTGCCGATAGAATCCTCGGCGTACTTCTTCATCTCCTTAGAGGAGACGGTAATGCCCTCGTCCTCAGCAGCATCGAGCAGAATCTTGTTGCGCACGTAGGACAGGATGACGTCGGCAGAAGGAGCGGTGTAGTTGCCATCGCTATCCTTGACGGTATCGAGGCTGTACTGGCTCTCGATGGCCTCGCGCGCGGTGATATCGCTCTTCTTGCCGTTGTAGCTATAGCTTGCCACGGTCGAATCGAGCTGGTCCTCGGTGAGGGTAGCCGAGCCGACACCCTTGCCGCCAAAGCCGCCATTGCCAATAAAGAAGCCGACCACCGCAGCGATCACGATGGCGACCACAAAGGCGGCAATCATCGTCTTCTTGTGCTTGGATGCGCGGTCGTTCGCGTCGGAGTCGTCGTCCTCGTCCTGCTCCTCAGGCATAAGGTTCTCGTCGGCGGCGTCCGCGGCGATCTTTGCCTCCAGGCGGGCGTCCTCCTCCTCGGCGGTCGTGCCAGCGGCGATATGTTCGGCAGACGTGCCGGCGACCAGGTCGATCTTCTCGTCCTCGTCACCGTCGGGGCCTTCGCCGCGCTCGATGATCTGGATGCCGTCGATCTCGTCCTTCTCGTCCTTCTTTTGAATCAGACCCATATCAATTACTCCTTGTTAGGAAACATAGTCCCCAATAGAATACGCCCGACGAGGCGCCGGGCGTATTGATTCTTAGGTTATACGCAAACACTTAAGTACTATTTAGGCGTTTGCAGCGTGCATACCTTAGGCCAGGTGCGCGATAACGGCATCGGCAAAGGCCTGCGTGCCCACGGCGCCCTCAACGGAGCCGGTCTGAGCACGACGCACGTCACCGGTAACCTGCTCGCCCTCGTCGAGCGTGGCGGAGACGGCGGCACGAATGCGATTGGCAGCATCGTTCTCGCCCAGGTGATCGAGCATCATCGCGGCAGAGAGGATCTCGGCCGTGGGGTTGGCGATATCCTTGCCCGCGATATCGGGTGCGGAGCCGTGCGTAGCCTCAAAGATGGCGCAGTCGGCACCGATGTTGGAGCCGGGGGCCATACCCAAGCCGCCCACCAGGCCGGCGCACAGATCACTCACAATGTCGCCGTACAGGTTGGGCAGCACCAGGACATCGAAGTCGTTGGGGTTCTGGACCAGGCCCATGCAGGTGGCGTCGACGATCTTGTCGTTGAACTCGATATCGGGATAGCTGGCGGCCACCTTGCGCGCCACGCGCAGGAACAGGCCGTCGGTCGCCTTCATGATGTTGGCCTTGTGCACGGCCGTCACCTTTTTGCGGCCGCAGCGGCGGGCATACTCAAAGGCATACTCCACAATGCGACGGCTCTTGGCGATGGAGATCGGCTTGATCGAGATGGCGGAATCGGCGGCGAAGGTCTTTTGGCCCGAACGCTCGACGAGCTGCGAGAGCTCCTCGACCTCGGCAGCGCCCTCATCGAACTCGATGCCGGCGTAGAGGTCCTCGGTGTTCTCGCGCACGATAACCAGGTCGACATCGCGGAAGCGCGAGCCGTCACCCGGCTGCGACAGGCAGGGGCGCACGCAGGCGTACAGGTCGAAATGCTTGCGCAGGGCCACGTTGACGCTGCGGAAACCCGTGCCGACCGGTGTGGTGATGGGGCCCTTGATGGCAACCTTGGTCTCGGCGACCGCATCGAGGACGTGCTGGGGCAGCGGCGTGCCAAACTCGTCCATGACGCCGGCGCCGGCCTCCTGGACGTTCCAGTTGATCTGGACACCGGTGGCCTCGACCACGCGGCGCATGGCCTGCGTAATCTCGGGACCGATACCGTCACCGGGAATCAGGACTACATCGTGCGCCATAATCTGTTACTCCTCGTCTTCGGCGTCGTCAGATTTTTTAACGCTAGCACGCTTCTTCTTTTTGGAGAGATCCAGGCCAAAACGTTTAACAAGCATTTCGCAAATCTCGCTCGAACGGGCCTTGAGATAGCTGCCCTTACCGTTCTCGGCATCGAACTTAAGGCGCAGCGCAAGCTTCTCGGCAACCTCGGCGTCGATCTCGCCCTGGCAAAACTCGTACAGGCAACCGAGCATGTCGCGATACTCAAGGTCGCCGTGGTAGCACTGGATGGCCTCGTCCAGGATGGGCCAAGCCTCGCGCGAACGCTCGACACTCGTGGCACCCCACACGCACAGCAGGCGGAAGGCGACATAGCGCAGCGTGGAGGAGATCTCGTCGAACAGTGCAGTCTCGGCGCCCTCAAAGGCATCGCCCAGCTGCTCAGGGCAGGTGGTGGCGAGCGCCGTCAGGGCATCGAGGGCCTCCCAGCGGGTCTGCGCCTCGGGGCGGTCGAGTGCCTCGATCAACGCGGGCACGCAGGGCACGACGCGCTGCGGATCGCGCTCGGCAAGCAGGTGCAGCACGCGGGCGGCAAACTGGCGGATGCGGCGCGTGGGGCAGCCGAGCTCCTGGACCAGGCGATCGACGGCGTTCTCGTTCTCCTCTGCCAGCTGGAGCTGTGCCAGCTCCTCGTCGGTGAGCTGTTCGTCTTTGTTTTCTGCCATAGTTACCTCTTCTTACTATTTCTTAGCGTGCTTGCCAGCACCCTTGCTGTCATCGGTGACCGAGATGAGCTGTCGGTCGGCCGCGCCATTGCGACGTGCACGGCGGCGTTCCTCGGCATCGCCCGCGTCGGCGGCGGCTCGATGAGCCTTGTTGACGTTAAAGACCTCGTCGTGCTTGCGCCACGGACCGACGGACTCGCCAAAGCTCATCTTAAGGCCGGCGATAAAGCCACCGAGCCAGCCGATCGGCGCAAACTGCACCAGCGGGAACAGCGAGAACACCCAGGTCAGCAGGACGACTGCCGCCGCACCCGCAAAGTTGGCAATCCAGTAGTCGCGCTTGGTGATCACGCGCTTTTCGCAGGCCCACTGGCCGCACAAAAAGCCGATGTAGATCGCAAAGAGAAAGAGCACCAGCGCAAGCACCACGAACGTCCAGCTCATAGGCGCTACTCCCCGTGATGGCGGCCGCAGCAGCACTCGTGGCCGTCGTCATGGCCGTGGCCACCGCAGCACTCGTGGTCCTCGCCGTGGTGATGGCCACAACCGCACTCATGGTCCTCGCCGTGCTCGCCGCAACCGCAACCTTCCTCGTGAGCGCCATGCTCCTCGGGACGATACTGCGACCAGTCCAGACCGGCGGCGATGGCATCGGCCTCCTCCTTATAGAGGACCGTGATGGCCTGAGTGCCCAGCTTGGCACCACCGATGGCGTCGAGCATGTCGTAGAGCGTAAAGGCCACGTCGGCGCCGGGCAGCGCGAGCTCGCGGTCATCGGCGTAGGCGAGCGCCAGACGCAGGTCCTTAATGAAGTGCTCGACCATAAAGCCGGGCTTGTAGTCGCCGTCGAGCGCCTTGGGGGCCAGGCTCTCCATGGCGCCGGACTTGCCGGTGCCGCCCAGAATCATCTGGCGGGTCTTCTCCAGGTCAAGGCCGCTCAGCTCGGCAAAGGCCAGCGCATCGGCCATACCGACCATGCAGGCGCCCAGCGACACCTGGTTGGCAAGCTTGGCAGCCTGACCCTTGCCGGCGCCGTCGAAGCAGCAGATGGTTGCCGCAAAGGTGGAAAGGATGTCGCGGACCGGGGCGATGTCGTTCTCGGTAGCGCCCACGATAGCCGTGAGCGTGCCGGCAATAGCGCCCGACTCGCCGCCGGTGACGGGACAGTCAAACGCCATGCGGCCGGAAACCTGGGCGGCCTCGGCAATGTCGCGCGCCAACTCGGGCGAGCTCGTGGTGAGGTCGATCAGGACCGCGCCGGGCTTAGTGCACGCGAGCAGACCGTCACCCGCCAGGTAGAGCTCCTCGACCTCGGAGGGATAACCCACCATGGTAAAGACGACGTCGGCGTTCGCCGCGGCATCTGCCGGCGTATCGGCCCAGACGGCGCCGCGCTCAACGAGCGCTGCAGCCTTGGACTTGGTGCGGTTGTTGACCGTGACGGGATAGCCGGCATCCAGAATGTGGCCGGCGATGGGGGCACCCATGATTCCGGTGCCGATAAATGCGACAGAGAGCTTGTTTGCCATGAAACCTTTCCTTTTGGGTTGGGTGTTGTTACCAGGTTGAATACTCGGTGCCAGCGTTTAGGCTGTGAGTCGAGGACGATTACGGACGCAGCGCTTGCCTACTGGCCGCGCACGCGGCGAGCGATGCGATCGGAAAGCGACGCCCTGTCGGCGCGGTTCTTACCCCAAAACGCGCAGGCCACCATGCCGGGGCCCACGTGCGAGCCAATGGTGGGACCCACGGAGCTTCGAATGATCGTGACGTCGGCGCAGCCCTCCTCCTTGCGGATGGCAGCTTCGAGCCAGTCGCCGTCCTTTTCGGCATCGGCCGTCATGATGGCGATGGGCATGGTGCGATCGGGCACGTAGTTCTCGCGGAACGACTTGAGGATGGACTTGAGCGCCTTCTTGCGGCCGCGGTTGACGCCGATCAGCGACAGCGAGCCGGCAAGGTCGTAGGAGAGCTCGGGCTTGACGTCGAGCTTTGCCGTGAGCTGCGCCGCCGCGGGCGGAATGCGGCCGCCGGCAGCCAGTGCATCGAAGCTCTCGAGCGTAAAGTAGCCGTGGACGTAGGTCTTTGCCTCGTTTGCCCAATCGACCAGCTGCTTGGCGGTCAGTCCCGCCGAACGCTGGCGCACGGCCTCGAGCGCCAAGAGCGCGCCGGTCGCGCAGGGCAGAGCGTTGTCGACCACGTAGAGCTCAAAGTTGGGATACTCGGCGCGCACGGCATCTGCCGCCTGGCACGCGGAGTTGTAGCTCGACGACAGCGCCGAGGTAAAGCACAGGTAGACCGTGGGCGTGCCCTCTTTGGCGCACTCGGTAAAGAACTCGATATAGCGACCGAGCGACACAGCCGAGGTGGACACGCGGGCACCAGCGCGCATGCGGTCGTAGAACTCCTTAGGGCTCATGCTCGACCAGATGTCGTCCGTGCGCTCCTCGCCATCGATGATAAAGGGGAAGCCCAAGATATCGACATCGAGGTTCGCGGCAACCTCGGGGCTAAAGTCGCAGCAGGTATCGACGACGATGCGGCAGCGGTCAGAATGGCCGGTAGATGCAGCCTTGTCCATCAAAGCGACTCCTTACGTAAAAAAGGCGGCCACCCGCATGGGATGGCCGCCAACCGTTAACTCATGCAAGTTAACGTATTTTACTCGTCAAGTGTTTCGATGCGGGGCTTGATGATGCCATATCCACCATTCTTACGGTGATACACCACATTGATGAGGCCGGTCGTCGCGTTCTCGAACACGTAGAAGTCGTGGCCCAGCAGATCGGTCTGCACCAGCGCCTGCTCCTCAGTCATCGGGGTGACATCGATGACCTTCTCGCGGACGAGCAGGTCGTCCTCCTCCTCGGGTAGCAGCAGGTCGGCCAGATCCTCGACACGCTCGACCGGTGCGACATCCGCGGCGCTGGCACCGCCCTGGCGGTTGTCCACGACCTTGGTCTTGAACTTGCGCAGCTGACGGGTGACCTTATCGGCAGAGAGGTCGATGGCGGCGTACATATCTGCACCGTGCTCGGCAACGCGAATTACCGAACCGCGGGCACGAACCGTAACCTCGACGATTGCCGGGTTGGGGTTCGAGGGGTTCTTCTCATAACGAAGTACAACGTCGACCGTCATGGGCTCGATATCGAAAACCTTGAGCGCCTCGCCGATCTTCTCATCCACATGCGCACGCAGAGCATCGGTTACCGTCGTCTTGCGTCCAGAAACCTTGATATCCATACGTGGCTCCAATCTGCCTCGGGGACTTACTGTACTGGCTATGTACCCATTGCCGTGCATTTAATCACGCGGATTCCTAAAGACCCGAATAACGACTGCTTGATACCGCATACCGAAGTCTCGCACTTTTCTGTGGCAAAGTGCGCTATAGGAGGGAGCCGACGGCTTTGTATTTGGTCCCGAAAATTGGCTTTGACCTGCTGGTTTTATAGGGATGAAAAAGCCGGGCTCCCCTATTGGGGAAGCCCGGCAGTGCGTGTTGAAACCGTGAAGAGGCGTCCTTTCCAACGTATAGGAGACACCACCCCTAGCAATAACTAGCTATTAAGTTTGTTAATGTCGTCGTCGGTGATGGTGCCTTCCTGGCTGGACGATTTGTCCTCGGAGGATGCGGTCTCATTGTTGGAATCGGAAGACTCGCTGCCGGAGGATGCGGTCTCACTGGACTCAGAGTCGCCCGGCTGCACGTTAGCGCCCGAAACCGTCTTAGTGGTGAGGTCGTAGGGCATCCTGCCATACCAGACAGAGTGGACCGCCTCGAGCGTGCCGTCGGCCGTAATACCGTCGAGGGCATCGCTCACGGCACGGCACAGTTCGTCATTGGACGAGAGGCCCGCAACACCAAGCGTCGAGGGCGCCTCGAGCGAACCGGCATAGGAGACCTCGCTCATCAGGCGTGCAAGGTAGCCGCCGGCCGTGGAGTCGCAGATTACATAGTCGACCTCGCCGGACTCGAGTGCCTCAAAGCACTCGTTGATGTTGGGGTAAGTCTTTTGGTTGGCGGCGATGCTCTGCTTAGCAAGCGCCTCCTGCGAGGCCGAGGACATCTGGACACCCAGAGTAGACGTGTTAAGGGTATCGGTGGAAACGCTTAGCGACCCACCATCGCTGGTTTTACCGAACACGGAAGCGGCATCGTACAGGCAGGTGCCGAGCGAGCTAACGTCCCCGTCCGTGGAGTTGATCTCGCCGATAAAGATATCAGCCTTTTTGTCGCCGAGCGCGGAACCTGCCGAGGACGCATCGACAAAGGCGACCTTAAGGCCCATACGGCTTGCGAGGGCGCGGGCAGCGTCGACTGCATACCCCGTGAGCTCGCCGTCAGCGCCCTGCATGGCCTGCGGCGCATCGGAGGTATCGAGGGCAACCGTCAGGGTACCGGGAGTGACCAGGGCATCATCCGACACCGTGGGCGCGACGGTCTCGTACTCGATCTGGTCGATCGTGGGAGTCGTGAACGTAGACAGCGGGTTGAACGCGCATCCGCTCAGGCCCAAAACGGCGATGACCGCTGCGGTCCCAGCACCTAACCGAGCCGCGTGCATCAAGCTGCCCCTCACCATGTCCACTACCCTGCCTTCTGTGTCGTATACGATCCGTGCGTTTCGCGGAATATCAGATTGTTCCCACCAGCTGACCTGGTATTTGACCCCACACTTGCGCACCGGGGTGTTTGCTCGGGAGGCCGCAGCCACCTTCACGACTGGCCCGCTCGCCCGCGAGGCGGTATTGCCCCAAAGAAAGTAGAACGGACGGTGCGGCTTACATCTAGGACGCGCCATGATCGCGCCGCGCGCACGCGGTCGCTTACGTGGATCCCTTTGACCGCGTCTGTCTTGGACTAGGACGGGCATTTCGTCCGTCCGCAACCACAGCCTGGTAGGAACGTAGCGCATTATAGCTAAGTTCAAGCTAAAGTTTAAGGTTAGGGGCGTCATTCGCATCGCGAGTACAGATTTCGCAGGTCGGAGTGGGCTATTCGTGCCTCTGTGAAGCCCGGAGCTCCCCTATGGGGAGCTCCGGGGCACCCTTCCTAGGGTGCCGTGGCCAAAAAATGGCAAATATGAGTACTGTCACCAATTTAGTAACAGGCAATTTTGGCCTCTCGGACAGATTTTGCGCTCAGTGTCGCCAACCTGATGTTTAGTTATTCTACATTTATTTATTATCTTCTTACTTTATGACGCCTCCGAGTCCTAAATTCCTTGATTTTGCTGTTACTGATTTAGTGACAGTACTCATATTTGCCATATTTTGGCCAGGGCATATGATTAACCCCCTATTTTCGACGTGAATTAGACCGGCTTAAGCCCAAAACACGCCCGCAGCGTATTAAGCAACGCCTCTTGCTTCTTCCTGCGGGCATCGACACGATTCCGGTACCGCTTTCGCATACGCTGGTGCATGCGCCATGCGAGTGCCTCCATCGCCTCCATGTCGCAGAGCATCTCGTTATTGACCGTTGCGACCTCGATCCCCATAGCTATAAAGCCCGTATTACGCTTTTCGTCGTGAATGCGCCCACCGCGAGACGAATGGCCCAGCTCACCGTTGTATTCCAGGTCAAACCGGGCTGCCTCTTGATACGCATCGCAAACTGCATGAGGCATCCCCGAGATTGCCTGCGCGCGGTCATCGAACTCGATCTTGTAGTCGGTCTTAAAGGGACCGCAGGCAAAACCGCCATAGGAAAACGGAAGCGAAAACAAAGCGAGCATGATGCACTCCATGGGTGAGCGCAGGTTTTCCGAAAGATAGGGACACAGACGCTGCAGTTGTTTGGCCGTGTTCCCCTTGTATACCGCGAGATAATCTGCCAGACGATCGGGCATCAGCACCGGCTCGACTTCAAAGTAGCCCACGTCTGCTGGCTGGTCCTTGTCCTTTGCAAGTTTATTCGTAACAGGCGAGGTGTAGGGAGGCAGATACTTCCCGCGGTCACTCAGCGAAATCTTAGAGCACAGCTCCTGGGCCAGGGCAAATGCCTGGATACAGCCGACCTCGCGGGCGACGGCAACACAAAGGGCCTCGGGAGATAGACTGTACACCCCCGGTTCCACCTCTAGAATCGAGCCGGCGGGCAACCCGGAGCATACGGACCAGCCCACGCCAGGCATGCGGCGGCGCTGCGCCGCAGATCCCACCAGCAAGCAAAGATCTTCTTGCACCTCGCCGCTTGCGGCCCCAATCCGCACCAAGTCGGGAAGATAGATGTCCTCGGTCGAGGGCGACGACGTGCACAGCACACGGCGCTCTTCATCGGGATCGAGGTCCCTCCAGCTGATGTAACCCATTTGTCGGCGCTCGGCGCGCATCATGCGTAGCGCCGAGGCGCCTGTTAGGATTACGGAAGCCGCTAGCTGTTCGCCTGTCGGCTCGTTGCACCGCTCAATCTTTACTGCCACAAAACCACCCCTACCAAACGCGTGCGATAGCGAGGCCATCGACTGCTGCGGCGCCGGCGCGCTTGAGTTCCGCCGAAGCCGCGGCCATCGTCGCACCCGTGGTGATAACGTCGTCGATAAGCAGCAGGCACTTGCCCCGCACATCCTCAACCGTCTCGTACATGCCTTGGGCACGCTCGCGGCGCTCCTCACGACCGAGTTCGCGCTGGTCGCCATGCCCGTACTTGACGAGAGCATCGAGCAGGGGAACACCCGACAGCTCGCAAAATGGGCGCGCAATAGCCTCCATATGATCAAAACCACGCCGCCGAAACGCTGCCGCCGTCGCAGGCACAAACACCACCGCATCCGCACCGGACAGCACACCTCCTAAGCGTTCGGGCGCTACGACCTGGGCATGCAGGGCGGTGTCGTAGAGCAGCTCCGCCAGATACGGAGCCAGACGTCGCTCGCCCGCATCCTTGTACGCTTTAATGATGCGCGGCAGCGGATGCGCATAGACGGCGCACGCCAGGCAGCGGTCGAGCGCCTCCGCCATTGCCGAAGACGTGCCCTCGACCGAACACTCAGTGCACAGCAAATCCCCAAACGGGGCACCGCATCGGGTGCAGCTATGACGTGGGTCGATGAGCGTGAGCGCGGCCAGGCAGTCTTGGCAAATAAGCGCACCGGCGCGCTCGCAGCCGGCACATCGTGTTGGCGACAATGCCTCGAGCGCCTCGCGTGCCACCCGCTCGGCAAACGGTAGCAATTCGTCCGCAAACGGTAGGGCACCGGCACCCTGCAGACGGCTCGATATGTTCAGATGGCTCTTCAAGACACAACCCTCCCTACATTCGGTCGCAGGGAGGGTTGTTGATTCGGCGCTATGATACCCCGATGCGCTCGGGGCAAGGCGGGCTAAATCCGCTCGCGGGCGTTATTCGCCGGCGGGCGGTTGTGGTGCGGACGAAGACGGGGTCGAGCCCTCGCCACCATCCTGGCGCGGCTTGCGGGAACGGCGCCGGCGACGGCGCTTTTGACCCTGGTCGGCCGAGCCCTCGCCACCGCGATCCTCGCGCGGCTCGCGCTCGTCGCGAGCGGCGCCACGCGAAGCCTTAGCAGCCGCTCCCCCGCCATCTCCGGGACGACGGCGCGTGACCTTGACCTCGCCATCCGAGACCTGATCGGCCACGGAGGGCACTGAGGGCTTCTGTTGCGCGCCCGAGGAATGGCGACGGCGCGGACGCGGCGCGCGCTCCTCCTCGCCACGTGACTTGCCGCCCTTGTCGACAGGCGCATCGGAGGCCGAGGGACCCTTGGAAGCGGCACCAGCCTCGCGAGCAGCTGCGGCGCGGAAGGCGTCCTCGCGCTCCTCGCTCGACAGATGACGGCGACGACGGCGCGTGGGATTCATGCCACCGCCGCGATTCTGCTGCTGGGGCTGTTGAACCTCGCGCTCGCGAGCGCCGTTCTTGCCGGCGGCTGCGGCCTCGCCGGCATCGGCAGAGCCCGCACGCTTGCGGCGGCGACGGCCGCCAGCGGCCTCCTCGGCCTCAGGCGTTGCGGCATTGCCACGGCCCTTTCCGCGGCCACGGCTCTCGCCCTGGCTCTGACCGGCGCGAGCATCGGATTCGGCATCGCGACGACGGCGCTTGGGCATCGACGTGCCGGCCAGACGGTCGGCACTCGACAGGCCATCGCCCACGTCGACGCCGTTCTCGCGATCGAGCTCCATGAGCGCCAGGCGCATCTCGGGCGACTCGATGCGCTCGAGCACGTCGCGCGTCACGCAGTCGGGACGGCAATTGCAGCCCTGCTCGGCAGCTTTCTTCTTGCAGCCCTCAGAGCAGGTCATGTCGGCCAAGTTGACCTTAAAGACTTTGCCGTTCTCCAGGCGCAGCACTAGCTGCTCACGCGGCGTGTCGTATTCCTGAATACGTGCCTTGCCAAGCGGCGTATCGATGAGCGTCTTCTTTTTGGGTGCACGGCTCTTAAAGTCCTTGTACGCCTCGAACTCATAGCGCAGACAGCACATCAGGCGGCCGCACACGCCGCTGATCTTGGACGAGTTGAGCGGCAGGTCCTGCTCTTTTGCCATGCGAATCGAGACGGGCTCAAACTGTCCGCCAAAGCGCGTGCAGCAGAGCTCCTGTCCGCATTGGGCATAGCCGCCCACCAGGCGGGTCTCGTCGCGCACGCCGATCTGGCGCATGTCGACGCGAATGTGCAGCGTCGAGGACAGGTCCTTGACGAGCTGACGAAAATCGACGCGCTCCTCGGCCGCAAAGTAGAACACGGCCTTCTCGCCGCCAAACAGGTACTCGACGCCGACCGGCTTCATCTCGAGGTCGAGCTCCTTGACCAGGCGACGGAAATCGACCATGGCCTCGTCGCCCTGGATGGCCAGATCATCGGCAAGCTGCAGGTCGATGTCGCTCGCCACGCGCAGCACGGGCTTGAGCGGCTGGCCGATCTCGTCCTGCGGTACCTCGAAGGGATCGGCCGTGACCAGGCCGATCTCGGTTCCGCGCTCGGTGGAGCAGATGGCATAATCGGCCTCGAGGATATCCAAATCCTGCGGGTCGAACCACAGGTCGCGCGAGGCGTAGGTAAACTTAACGGGTACGACTAACGGCATTTCAGTGCCTTCCTGATATCGAACAGCATGACCTCGATGGCCAGCTGGGGAGTAACGTTTCTGGCGATGTTGCGCTCGGCGGTCGCGACCGCCTCGAGCGCCTGGGTGGCACCCGCAACATTCGTCGCAGCGGCAAGCCGACCGATCGTGTCACGCACGTCTTCGTTCACCACGTCGGCCGCCTCGTCCTGAAGTGTCAGCAGCACGTCGCGCATGAGCGTCCGCGCGCTCGCCAGCGCTTCCATGATACCCGAACGCTCGCGCGCGTTGAGTTCGCGCTTGTTGCGGTCCTCAAGCTGCTTCAATGCTCCACGCGACAGGTAGTCGGCATTTTGCTCGAGTACCTTTTCCTGCGTGGACTTGACCTCGGCGAGCGGCGCCTTGACGGCGACGATGAGCGACTTGGCGCGACTGAGCACGTCGGCCTCGTCGGCGGCAATGAGTGAGTCGATGGCACGGACCATCTGACGGCGGGCGTCCTGGCGCTCGGCGCTCTTAAGAAACTCGATGCCGCGTGTGGGGCTTCCCGCCACGGCGACCGCCATGCGGCAACGCGCGGGGTCCTGGCCGGTGGCGCGGCTCACGGCCTGCGCGGCGACGGCGGGCGACACCAGCCGAAACGGCACGCACTGGCAGCGGCTCACGATGGTGGGCAGCATCACGTCTGCCGAGGTGCCCAGCAAGATGAACATAACGCCCTCGGGCGGCTCCTCGAGTGTCTTGAGCAGTGCGTTGGCGGTGTTGGCGCGCAGTTGCTCGGCACGGTCGATGATGTAGACCTTGGCCTTGGCGCGAATGGGTGCCAGCGGCACGTCATCGAGCAGCTCGCGGGTCTGGGCAATAAGATAGCCCGTGGCGCTCTCGGGCGTGTAATAGTGCACGTCGGGATGCGTATGCCGAGAGACGCGCACGCAACTGTCGCATGCGCCGCAGCCGTCCTGCTCGCACAGGAAGGCTTGGGCGAGCGCCCACGCGGCATCGAGCTTGCCCGCGCCGGGCGCGCCCAAAAACAGGTAGGCGTGCGATGCACGGCCGCTGGCGACGGCATTGGTCAAAAAGTCGCGCACGCGCTCTTGGGTGTCGAGCTTGGCCAGCAGGCTTGCCTGAGCGGGGGCCATGTTACTCGGCCTCCTTGGCAAGCGCGGCGGCGACAGCATCCTGGGGGATATCGAGACCGTACGCGCGAACCTGCTCGACCGTCTTCTCGAAAACTACCTCGACGGTCGTAGTGGCGTCGATGAGCTTTACGCGGTTTGGCTCCTCGGCAGCAATGGCGCAAAACCCCTCGTAGACACGCTCCTGGAATGCCATGCCCTTAGCCTCCATGCGATCTGCCGCGCCACGGGCTGCCATGCGTAGCGCCGCCTGCTCGGGCGTGATGTGGTAGACGAGTGTGAGCGCCGGGTGCGTTCCCGCGACGGCCAGGTTGTTGGCGTCGCGCACCATCTGGCGATCGAGGCCGTCGGCAAACGCCTGGTAGCAGGTCGTGGAATCGTAGAAGCGATCGCACAGGACCACCTTGCCGGCAGCGAGGGCGGGCGCGATGACCTCGTGCACCAGCTGGGCACGCGCGGCCTCGTAGAGCAACAGCTCGCAGGTATCGCCCATCGCCATATTGGCGGGGTCGAGCAGCAGGGCGCGGATCTTTTCGCTGATGGCGGTGCCGCCCGGTTCGCGCAGGCTCACAACCTGGTGGCCAGCGAGCTCGAGCGCGCGAGCAAGCAGGCGCGCCTGCGTGGACTTGCCGGCACCGTCGACGCCCTCGAGCGTGATAAAGCTATGTTGAGCGGGCTCAAAAGCCATGGACGCAGCCCCTTCCTACAAGGCGCGTAAATGCGGATATATCAACCAAGCCATGATACCCCAGGGACAGGCGCGCCCCAACGATTAGCCGACAGTTAGGGACGTTCCTAAACTGCCGGCAGATAAGGAACGTCCCTAACTGCCGGCTTCTTGGGGCAGTGGGTATAATCGTCGTATTGCATTGAAATGTGGCGAAAGGAGTGGCAATGTCTCGGTATTGCGCCTCGTGCGGCAAGCTTCTTGAAGATAATGCCAAGTTCTGCACCTCGTGCGGTGCACCCGTTGAGCAAACAGCCGCGAGCGATAGCCAGCCCGCTTTTGAGCAGACCGGCTCCCTTGATACGCCGCAAGCCAAGGCGGACGACCCCCTCGCCTATAGCCCCGACCCCGCCGCAAGGACCGAGGCCGTCGAGACCACGCAGCGCATACCCGTCGCGAGCGGCTCGCCCCAACAGCAGCCGGCTCCCGCATACGCGCCCGCTTCGCCACAGACCCCCGCTCCCAAAAAGAGCGGCACCGGGCCGCTTATCGCCGTTATCGTTGTGCTGGTGGCGATCATCATCGCCCTGGTCATCTTCTTTGCGATCA
Organism: Collinsella sp. AF11-11; assembly: GCF_003465485.1. NCBI lineage: Bacteria > Bacillati > Actinomycetota > Coriobacteriia > Coriobacteriales > Coriobacteriaceae > Collinsella > Collinsella sp. AF11-11. Next base: position 37,018 of record NZ_QSAS01000015.1, read on the forward strand.
GACCGTTCGACAACGCCGCCACGCAGACGACTGCCGAGGTAGCTAAGCTGCACCATGACGTCGACGACGATGACCTAAAGCCTCTCGGCGATCCCAACAGCCTGTACGACGATGATGACGATGACGACGAGGATGGCGGCGAAGCGACCCTCTCCGAGCAAAACCTCTACCGTCGCCTGAGCGAGTACTACGACCTGCTCGAAGACCTCGACAACTACGTCCGTGGCTGCGCGCAGAACTTCAACGGCAACTATCTGGAAGAGGATCGAACCACCCGTCAAAATCTCGCCGACGTCGCCGAGCGCACGGAGGACACCATCGAGCAGTATTACGACATCGTCGAGGACCTGGACGTCCCGACGAGCTCCAAAAACTACAGCTCCTGGAAGGACATCATCGCCCTGTACGACGACCTGGATCACCGCATTGACGCAATCAGTGATGCCTGGGAGATCAGCCTGAAATACGCCAAGCCTGCGGACCACAAGAATGAGATCGTGGCGCCGCTGTCGCGCGACAACGTGGCGGGCACCAATGACAATAAGTACCGCCTAGACTTTGAGGAGCGCTATCCCGGCGCCAAACCCGTCGAAGTGAACTAGCGCTTTGTCGTTCCCGAGCCGGCAGTTAGGGACGTTCCTAAACTGCCGGCAGAAAAGGAACGTCCCTAACTGCCGGTCAAAAAAACGAGCGAGGATCATGAGACCCTCGCTCGTTTTTTGGGCATTGTTTCGACTGCGCCGTTACTTGTCGGCGACCTTCTTGGCCGTCGTCTTCTTGGTGGTCGACTTCTTGGCAGTCGACTTTTTCGCCGTCGAAGTCTTCTTCGCAGCGGTCGTCTTCTTCGCCGTGCTCGCCTTGGTTGTGGTCTTGCGGCCGCGGGCGGGCTTCTTCTCCTTGGTCGGGCAGTCCATGTTCACGCAGATACGCCACGGGCCGCGCGCCGTGTTGACCACCACGATGGGAGCGCCGCACTCGGGACAAGTCTCGCCCGTCGCCTCGAGTTTTCCACGCGCCGGCAGTGGATAGCTCACGCCGCAATCGTCATAGTTGGTGCAGCGGATAAAGCGCTTGCCGCTCTTCTCGCTCTTGTGCGCGATCAGGTCGCCATGGCGTCCGGCCTCGGCACACACCTTGCACTCGCCCACCTTAAGGTCGGGCTCGTAGTTGGTGGGGCACGTGGGGTTCACGCAGATCTCGAAGGCCTTCTGGCGGAACGGCTGGCACTTAATGCGCGGCGCACCGCACTCGGGGCACACGGCGGCCTCGCCCTCGAGCGGGCTTACCTTGACGCCACTCGGCACCGGATAGGTCACGTCGCAGTCGGGCCAGCCCATGCAGCCAATGAAGCTGCCGCGGGTCTTGGCGCTCGTCTTCATAACCAGGTCCTTGCCGCACTTGGGGCAGGCGCCCACGCGCGCATCGGCCGTGACGGCGTCGCTGATGGCGTCGCCGAGCTCCTGCGTATGCTTGAGCAGCTCGTCGAGCACGCCGGCCAGCAGCGCACGCGAGTGCGTCACGACATGTTCTTCGGTGTCCTCGCCGCGCTCCACGCGGGTCATGTCGCCGTCGAGCTCGCTGGTCATATCGGGGCTCGTGATGCGCGGGGCAAACTGTGACAGCGCATCGATGATGGCGATGCCCAGCTGGCTCGGCTCAACGGGATCATTTTTGAGATAGCGCACGGCATACAGGCGCTCGATGATGCTCGCGCGCGTGGACTTGGTGCCCAGGCCGCGCTTCTCCATCTCCTGCACGAGCTTGCCCTGGCTGTAGCGCGCGGGCGGCTCGGTCTGCTTGGCCTCGAGCTTAATGTCGAACACGTCGACCGTATCGCCCTGCTCCAGCGGCGGCATCTGCTCGTCGCGCTTAAGGCCGTACGGGTACGCCTCGCGGAAGCCCGGGGTCACGAGCACGTCGCCCGAGGCCACGAACGGCTCGCCGTTGACGTCGAGCTCGAGCTTGGTGTTCTCGATGGTCGCAGGACCCATGAGCGTCGCCAGGAAGCGGCGGGCGATGAGGTCGTAAAGCTTGCGCTGGCCGCCGTCGAGCGTGGACGGATCACCCTCGCCCGTGGGATAGATAGGCGGGTGGTCGGTAGTCTCGACCTTGCCGCGCGTGGGCTTCATGGGACCGGCGAGCACCTTTTTGCACACGGGCGCCAGCGCCGGGTTGATCTTTGCCAGGTCGCTCACCACGGCGCCCAGATCGAGCGTCGCGGGGTACACGGTGTTGTCGACACGCGGGTAGCTGATGAGACCGGCCATGTAGAGGGACTCGGCGATGCGCATCGTACGCGCAGGCGAGATGCCCTCGGCCGCGGCGGCAGCCTGCAGCGAGGTCGTCGCAAACGGCGTGGGCGGCTGCTGCTTGCGGGAGCGCTTGGTCACCGCGGCGACGGTTGCCGTCGTAGCGCCGTCGACGTGGCCGTACGCCGTCTCGGCAGCATCTTTGTCGGTAAAACGTGTCGTCTTGTGCGCAATCTTAAAGCGGTCATCCTCGGCAGCACCCTGAGCGGCACCCATGCCGCGAATCTGCCAATAGTCCTCGGGCACAAACGCCATGCGTTCGCGTTCGCGCTCGACCACCAGAGCGAGCGTCGGCGTCTGCACGCGGCCGGCGGAGCGCACGTTGCCAAAGCCGCCAAACTTGGCGAGCGTCAGGTAGCGCGTGAGCACCGCGCCCCAAATGAGATCGATGTGCTGGCGGCTCTCGCCGGCGTCGGCCAGATTCTGGTCGAGCGAGACAAGATTATCGAAGGCCTGCGTAATCTCGGCCTTGGTAAACGAAGAATACTGGGCGCGGGCGACCGGCAAGTCAGGCGCAACCTCGCGCACTTTGTTGAGGGCGTCCGAACCGATCAGTTCGCCCTCGCGGTCGAAGTCCGTGGCGATAATGACGCTGTCGGACTTCTTGGCAAGGTTCTTGAGCGAGCGGATGAGCTCCTTCTCGGCCGGCAGCTTAATGACGGGCGCCCAGGTGAGGTAAGGCAGGCTCTCGAGCTTCCAGCCCTTGATGGAGATACCATCGGCAAGAAACGGCTTGCGCTTGGTGTCGTAGGGCGGACGTGCCAGGCCATCGGGCATATCGGCCGGCAGCATCTCGCCGTCCTCGGTGACCGAATACCAGCCCAGCTTTTTATCGAACAGCACGCTGTCGCAAAAATCGGGCGCAAGGATGTGACCGGCAAGGCCGATGGTCACGCACTCCTCGCCCTTCCACTCAAAACGGTAGATGGCGGTGTTGTACACCTTGTCCTTTTTGGGTTTGCCCGTGGACAGACGCTCGGCAATCTGACGCGCGGCGTCGTTTTTCTCTGCGATGATGAGCTTCAAAAGAGGCTCCTATCTCGTGTCTCTGCGGCTACGCCCGCCCGTATGGCGGCCGACTTACGCCCTTGCTTGCTCAATCTGCCCGATGAGCCAATCGCACCAGGCATCCATGCCCTCGCCCTTGCGCGCGCTCACGGCAAACCGCGGCGCCTGCGGATTGAGGTCATCGAGTGTCTTAGTATACCTATCCATGTCAAAATCGAAAGCCGGAGCCACGTCGACCTTGTTGAGCAGCTGCGCGCCGGCGTGTTGGAAGATGCCCGGGTACTTGATGGGCTTGTCGTCGCCCTCGGGCACCGAGAGAATCATGATGGACAGGTTCTCGCCCAGGTCAAAGTCGACCGGGCAGACCAGGTTGCCCACGTTTTCGATAAAGATGACGTCGATGTTCTCCAGACCGACGGCCTGGTCGAAGGCATCGACGGCCTCCATGATCATGTTGCCCTCGAGGTGGCACAGGCCGCCCGTGTTGATCTGAATGGCGGGCATGCCGGCTTCCTTCATGGTGATGGCGTCGACGTCCGAGGCGATATCGCCCTCGATGACAGCACAGCGCAGGCCGGCTTTGTCACGCAGGCGCTCGTTGGTGCCCAGAATCGTGGTGGTCTTGCCCGAGCCGGGGCTCGACAGCACATTGATCACGTAGGTGTTTGTCTCATTAAATCGCTGACGCAGCTGATCTGCCAGGCGCTCGTTGCGCGACAGAATCGGCGATGCAATATCAATCGTTTTCTCGGCCATACTTAGCGCTCCTTACTTTGGCCCCTTTATACCCCATCACCAGATGGCTAGCGGGCTAATCGTCGGGGGTTTCGATTTCGATACTTGCGATATCGAGCTCGCGGCCGTGCAGTAGGCGCACGTTGGCACCACCACACTGAGGACAGCGACAGTGGAAGCGATCGTGGTCGAAAACCTCGCCGCAGTCTAGACACTCGCTTTGTGGATGGACCTCCTCCACGGCAAGCTCGCAGCCGCGCGTGAGCGGGTCCTCGTCGCGAAACGTCTCCCACGCAAAGTCGAGCGCCTCGCGCACAACTTCGGTCATATCCCCGATACGCAGCGTTACCAAAACGGCGCGCGAGGCCCCCGCCCCACGCGCCGCGCGAATCACTGTATCGAGTATGCCGTTGACAATGCCAACCTCGTGCATACCGATTTACTCCTCGTCGTCCTCGTCGTCCGAGAACAGGTCCAGACGGCTCACGAACAGGCCCTCCTTGCCCTCGCGCGCGGTAATGACCACGCGAGCGATGGCGAGCGAAATCTCGTAGAGCGAGAGCAGGGCGCCATACATGAGACCCAGCGTAACGGGCGAGCCGTCGGGCGTAATCACAGCCGAACCCACGAGCAGGCCTACGTACACGTAGCGCCAGGCGCTGCGGAAGGCCGCATAGGACACGATGTGGAAAACGGACAGGTAGAAGATGATGAGCGGCAGCTCAAACGCCACACCAAAGCCGATCATAAAGAGCAGCTCCATGTTGACGTAGTTCTCCAGATCGGGCAACGCCGTAGCGACAGCCGAGGTCTCGCCGATGAGCCACTCAAAGCCCGCCGGGATGATGATGAAGTAGCAGAAGATGGCACCCAGGAAGAACAGCACCGTCGAGGCGAGCACCGTGGGCACAACCCACTTGCGCTCGTTGGGGCGCAGTGCCGGCAGGAAAAATGCCAGAATCTGCCAGATGATCATGGGCGTGCACATGACCACGGCCATCTTGATGGCAAGCGAGAAGCGCAGGCCAAAGCCGCCGAGCGTGGTGGTGATGTAAAACTTACCGTCCGGCACAAAGGAGCGGATGGGGTCCTCAAGAATATCGAGCACCACGGGCGTGGCAAAGTACAGCACGATGGCGGCGGCAAACACCGAAACGACCACGATGGTCAGGCGGCGACGGAGCTCTCCCAGGTGATCGAAGAGCGGCATGCGCGCAGGTCCGATCGGCATTACTCATCGCCTCCCTTCGGGGCGTCGGCGGCAGCAGCCTCGGCATCGTCCTCGACCTCGAGCTCGCGAGCGAGCTGGTCGACGACGGCCTTGCGCTTGCGGGGACGACGGGCGTAGAGGTCAGCCGTCGTGGGCTCTGCCGGCTCGGGCTCGGGCTCTGCAGCAGGCTCGGGCTCGACGGCAGGCTCGGCGGCAGCGGCAGGCTCGGCCTCGGCACCCTCGGCCTCGGACTCCTCAGCAGCACCCTCGCCCTCGGCGGCAGCCTCGCTCGCGGCCTTCTCGGCAGCAAGGCGGGCACGACGCTCGGCAAAGGTCTCCTTCTTGGCGGGCGCTACCGTCTCGGCAGCATCCTCGTCCGCATCGGAATCGTCATCGACGGCAGCCTTCTTGGGCTTGACCGGAGCCGAAGCGGCCTCGCTTACCGGATCGATGATCTCGGACTGGACAACCGCCGTCATCTTTTCCTGCGTCTCGCGGAACTGACGGATGGCACGGCCGATCGTACGGCCCATCTGCGGGAGCTTATCCGGGCCAAACAGCAAAAAGCCGAAGACCACGATGATTGCCAGCTCACCTTCTCCAATACCAAACACACATACCTCCAAGGCTCGATGTGATTCGAGCCCGCACCGCGCCATTCGGCCGGAACTCGTCTATTCATTCGGTCAAGTATAGCGCCCGGACGCCAAAACGTCCGAGCGCATCACAAACATATGCCAAACGGCACGCCCTTTTGGGGCAAAGATTATGCAGCGGTGATCGAAATCTCCTGGTCGACACCCAACAGCTGAACCACGCGCATCACCGGGGGCTGCACATTGGTGCAGCTAAAGCGCTTGCCGTGGTCAACCGCGTGGTGCGCGGCGCCCACGAGCACGCCAATGCCCGTCGAATCAATGTAGCTCACCTGGGCAAAATCGAGCTCAACGGCCTCGGTGGGCTGCTCGAGTGCCAGGTCGATGGCATTGCGCAGGCTATCGGCGTTAGAGATATCGATCTCACCGGTCACCTTAATGGTGTAGAGCTCTGGCGTGGGGTTGGTGGAAATACCCAAATCCATGTATACGCTCCTTTACGTATCGAAAGTGCGGATAGTACTAGGCGCGGACTTGCGGGGCCCTACGCGTTAGGCGCGCTCGGTACGCGCAAGCTCGGCAGCGACGAGCTTGACAGCCAGCACCAGCACATCGAGCGCAGCCTCCAGGTCCTCGACCGTGGGATAGCTCGGCGCGATGCGGATGTTGGTGTCGCGCGGATCCTTGCCATAAGGCCAGGTGGCACCAGCCGGCGTGAGCTTGACGCCCAGGTCGGCACAAAGCGCGGCGACCTTCTGGGCCGAGCCCTCGGGGCCATCGAAACTCACAAAGTAGCCGCCATGGGGATGAGTCCAAGTGGCGCAACCCGTGTTGCCCAAGCCCTCGGTGAGTTTACGCTCAACGGCCTCAAAGCGCGGGCGCAGGAACTCGGCATGCTTTTTCATGTGCTCCTTGACCGCCTCGATGGTGGGAAGGAAACGCACGTGACGCAGCTGGTTGAGCTTGTCGGCGCTAATAAGACCGGCCTTCAGGCGCTTGGAGAACTCGGCGATGACCGCGGGGCTCGCACCGATAAAGCCGATGCCGGCACCCGGGAAGGTGATCTTGGACGTCGAGGCAAAGGCCACCACGCGGTCCTCGGTGCCCGCCGCGCGGGCAAGATCGAAGATGTTGGCGAGCTCGTCGGTCTCGTCGTACAGGTCGTGCACGCAGTAGGCGTTGTCCCAGAAGATGCGGAAATCGGGCGCGGCCGTGGACATCTCGACCAGGCGACGCACAGTGTCCTCGCTAAAGGTGATGCCCGTGGGGTTGGAATACTTGGGCACGCACCAGATGCCCTTGATGGAGTCGTCGGTGGCAACCAGGCGCTCAACCTCGTCCATGTCGGGGCCGTTGTCGGTCATCGCGACGGGGACGTTCTCGATGCCCAAGTCGGCGGTGATGCCAAAGTGGCGATCGTAGCCGGGAACGGGGCACAGGAACTTGACCTTCTTGCCGTCGTGCGCTGCCTCGTAAGCCTCCCAAGGGTCGCTGCCGCACGAGCCGCAACGCCAGAACATACCGGCGATATCGTGCTCGATCAGCAGGCTCGATGAGCCCAGTACGAGCGTCTGCTCGGCAGGACAACCCAGGAACTCCCCCGCCAGCTTGCGTGCCGAGGGAATGCCCTCGAAGCAACCGTAGTTGGAGCAGTCGACATTGCCGTCGTGCAGATCGGCATCGGCATTGAGGATATCGAGCATGGGGCGAGAAATGTTCACCTGGGAGGGCGACGGCTTGCCGCGCGCCATGTCGAGCGCCAGGCCCTTGGCCTTGACCTCGGCAACCTCGGCTTTAAGCGCCTCGATGGCGGCATCGAGTTCGGTGGTTTCCATCTTCTGGTAGATCGTCTGCATGGGGTGCGACCTTTCGCGAAGCGGTACGTTGCAGTTCGTCTAAGTATAGACCGCCATCGTCGCAACGTTATGAAGCCGTGATAGATTAAGTTCATCGCAATCAATTACGAATCGCCGCGCATGCCGGCGTGGGGCGCCCAAGGAGGCACTATGGAGTACGGATCGTTTCAGGCCGAGGAATTCGGCGACTTGCAGCGCCTGGTCGACGGACTGTTTTACGACCGCCACGCCATCGACCGCCTGGATCTGATCGTACAGGCCGAAATCTTGGACCTGGCGCCCGACCTCATGGAGATCGTGAATCTTTTGCCGCCCGGCTACTACGACCGCCAGTCACTTTGCGACCAGCTCAACTCCGCCTTGGCCGCCCACGGCTGGGGCGCCGTCTACGGAACGGCGGAATAAGCCTAGTCATTTAAGAACGTCCATTACAGTCGAAATTGTCAGCCCGGGCCCGTCTC
>NZ_QSAS01000016.1:0-41832 GCF_003465485.1 Collinsella sp. AF11-11
TCGCCGCACGAAGTGCGCAGCGAGGGCTTCTTGCATGTCCGAGGACGCGCCGGGAGGGAACTTGCTCTCCGCCCGGATAGGTAAGACAAATTACGCGACAGTGTAAACCCAGTTGTGCTTATCCTCGACAGCACCGGACTGGATACCAGTCAGGGTCTCGCGGAGTTTCTTCATCACGGGGCCGATCTCGGTGTAGCCAGCCGGGAAGGTCACGGTCTCGTCGGCGCCGTAGACCTTGTTGTCGATCTCGCCCACCGGGGAGATGACGGCAGCGGTACCACACAGGCCGCACTCGACAAAGGTACCGGCCTTGACCTCGGCCCACTCGACGGGACGCTCGTCGACGGTGATGCCCAGGTCCTGAGCAACCTGAACGAGCGAACGACGGGTGATAGAGGGCAGGATGGAGTCGGTGTGCGACTGCGGAACGACGAGGGTGCCGTCCTCCTTCACGAACAGCACGTTGGCGCCACCGGTCTCCTCGACATAGGTGCGGGACTCGGAGTCGAGATACAGGTTCTCGGCATAGCCCTCGCGGTGAGCCTCCATCGTGGGCTTCAGGGACATGGCGTAGTTGAGGCCGGCCTTGATGTTGCCGGTGCCGTGCGGTGCGGCGCGGTCGTACTCGGAAACGCGCAGCTTGACAGGCTTGAGGCCGCCCTTAAAGTACGGACCGACCGGGGTCACGAGAATACGGAACGTGTACTCAGGAGCGGGAGCCACGCCGATCACGTCACCGGAGCCGATCATAAATGGACGCACGTACAGGGTTGCGCCGGAACCGAAAGGCGGAACCCAGGCGGCGTTGGCAGAGACGACCTGCTTGACGGCCTCGACAAACTTGTCCTTGGGGAACGGGGGCATCTCCAGACGCTGGGCAGAGTTATACATACGCTCGGCGTTCATGTCGGGACGGAAGCAGACGATGCTGCCGTCCTCGGCGGTGTAGGCCTTCAGGCCCTCAAAGACCTCCTGGCAGTAGTGGAAGATGCCGCCGCACTCGGAGACGTGCAGGGTGTGGTCGGTGGTCAGGCCGCCCTCGTCCCACTCGCCATCCTTCCAATGGGCCTCGTAGCTGTAATCGGTCTTCATGTAGCCAAAGCCGAGGCTACCCCAATCGATATCCTTCTTCTCGACAGTCATATGTCGCTCCTTACACACACGGTTGCATACTCGCGAACCCGCACGCAAGGACCGAAGCCGGCCGCGTCGCAACGTCGCACGCCCGGAGCGTAGAGCCGAACGGGACACGCGAACGGCATCAAAGCCGATGGCACGTCGATTCGCATGCACGAGATTGTACTCCCCGCACGCCTTGGATAAAACGCTTTTCTTTAACTAAGTAAAGTATTTTCATTTGCCTCCAACACAAAAGGCCCGCCATCGAATCCGATGACGGGCCTTGGAATTAACGTCCGAAAACAAGCTCGGACTAGGCGTTCTTTTTACCGAGCTTTGCCTTAACCAAACCGACCACGGTCGGGATGATCGACACGGCGACAATGCCCACGATCAGCAGCTCAAAGTGCTCCTGCACAAAGGGAATACCGCCAAAGAAGTAGCCCAGCAGCGTGAAGACCGTCGACCAGGTAATGCCGCCCAGCACGTTAAAGATGACAAAGTTGCGCCAGTGCATGCCGCCCATGCCGGCGATAAAGGGCACAAAGGTGCGGATAAATGGGAAGAAGCGACCCAAGAAGATGGCCAGGTGGCCCCACTTGTCCAAGAAGTCCTCAGACTTTTTAATGCGCTCGGGCGTCATGGCCTTGACCTTGCCCGAAGCGATGATCTTTTTGCCAAAGAAGTGGCCGATCATAAAGTTGCACTGATCACCCAAAATGGCAGCCGCCCATGCGACGGCCAGAAGCGCCACGATGTTAAAGCCACCGTTGTGGGCAAAGAAACCCGAAGCAAACAGCAGCGAATCGCCAGGAAGGAACGGGAAGAACACCACGCCCGTCTCGATAAAGATGATCAGGAACACGCAGCCGTAGGCCATAAGCGGGCCGGCGGCGATCCAGCTGGCAATCGCGGTGCGCGGGTCTTTGAGCAGCTCGGCGATAAAATTGATGAAACCCATGAAGTAAAACCTCTCAGTTGTGGGCGCGGACACGTCCAAGTTGACCAGTATACGGTTGCGGCGCGAGCACGGGCCAAACCCCTCAAAAGTCTTACTTCATTACCAGCAAGTTTGCATAACTGACACCTGTCGCCTATAGCAAAGTAAGATTGCCCTTCCTAATCCCTAGCGAATCGCTATACTTTATTGAATCACATTGTCACGGCGCTTAGGGAGGGCGGCCGGTGAGCTTTATCAACACCATTCGCGAGGACATCAAGACCGTCCAGGCGCAGGACCCTGCCGCGCAAAATGGCCTGGTCATCTTCCTGTCCTACCCCGGCCTGCACGCCAAGTGGAATCATGTACCCGAGCACTGGCTGTGGGAACACGGCCATCGATCGCTTGCCCGCGTGCTCTCGCAGTTAACCCGCCACATCACCGGCGTCGAGATTCATCCCGCCGCGCAGATCGGCAAGCGCTTCTTTATCGACCACGCCATGGGCGTCGTTATTGGCGAGACTACCATCGTGGGCGACAACTGCGTGCTCTACCAGGGCGTCACGCTCGGCGGCACCGGCAACGAGACCGGCAAACGCCACCCCACCCTGGGCAACAATGTCACCGTGGGCACGGGCGCCAAGGTGCTTGGCAACATCCACATCGGCAACAACGTCAAGATCGGCGGCAACTCGGTCGTCGTCAAGGACGTGCCCGACAACTGCACCGTCGTGGGTGTGCCCGGGCGCATCATCAAGCGCAACGGCTGCCGCGTGTTCGAGGAGAGCTTCGACGCCAAACAGCATCGCGAGTACATGCCCGACGATGCCGCCGAGCAGAGCGCCCTCAACCGTCAGGGCATCACCGAAAACGCCCGTCGCGTCAAGGAACTCGAGCAAGAGGTGGCCGAGCTCAAAGCCCTCGTCGCCAAGCTCGTGGACGAGCGCTAGGGCCGCGGGCAACCGCCACAGCCTGAACGCCAACACGAAAGGCGCGCCAGGGAATCCGCTCCCGGCGCGCCTTCTTTTCGATGTGACATGCGGGACTGACCCTTTGTCACCTTATGCGAACTGGCTTAGGTAGAGGTCGGCGTAAGCGCCCTCGGCAGCCAGCAGCTCCTTGTGCGTACCCTGCTCGATGATATTGCCGTGATCCATGACCAGGATGAGGTCGGCATCGACGATCGTCGACAGACGGTGCGCGATCACAAAGCTCGTGCGCCCGCGCATGAGCGCGTCCATGGCGTGGCCGATGGCAAGCTCGGTGCGCGTGTCCACGCTCGACGTCGCCTCGTCCAGGATGAGGATCGCCGGGTTGTTGAGCAGCACGCGCGCGATGGTCAGCAGCTGACGTTGGCCCTGGCTGATGCTCTCGGCATCGTTAGCCACCCGTGTGTCGTAGCCCTGCGGCATAGTGCGCACAAAGAAGTCGACCTGAGCGGCACGTGCGGCCGCGACAATCTCCTCGCGCGTCGCCTCGGGACAGCCATAGGCGATGTTCTCGGCAATGGTGCCATCGAACAGCCAGGCGTCCTGCAACACCATGCCAAACTGCTGGCGCAGCTCGCCGCGGTCCATGCGGCTCGTGTCCACACCGTCGAGGGTAATGCGGCCGCCGTCGATCTCGTAGAAGCGCATGAGCAGATTGATGAGCGTGGTCTTACCCGCACCCGTGGTTCCCACCACGGCGATCTTCTGACCCGGCTCGGCGGCAAACGACACGTCGCGCATGAGCGGCTTGTCGGGCGCATAGCCAAAGCGCACGTGCTCAAAAGCGACGCGGCCCTCCACCTTGCCCAGCAGCTTGGCAGCCTCGCCCGGCTGCGGATCGGCCTCCATCTCGGGCTCATCGAGCAGGTCGAACACGCGCTCTGCGCTCGCCAGCGCGCTCTGCAGCGAGTTAAAGGTAAACGACAACTGCGTCATGGGTTCGGACGCCTCGTAGATAAACTGGAAGAACGCCTGGAACACGCCGACGGTCATATGCCCGGCAACCAGCATGCTGCAGCCCACCAGCGCAATCACGATCTGCGCCAAACGGCCGATAAAGCGCACCGCAGGGCCGACGGCGTTAATCATAAAGTCGGCCTTGGTGCTCACGCGCGCCAGCTCCTTCGAAGCCTCGTGTACCTCGGCAGAGCTCTGGCGCTCGCGGTTAAACGCACGGATCACCAGACGGCCCGAGTAGCCCTCCTCGACCGCACTCGTAATCTTGGATACCCACTCCTGGCGCTCGCCCGTCACATCGTGCGTGCGGCGCGACACGACCTTCGTCACCAGCAGCGAAAGCGCCGTAAAGAACAAAAAGACGAGCGTGAGCGGCACGCTAAACACGAACATCACGCTCACGGCGCCCACTACGGTACCGATCGACACCAGCAGCTGCAGCAATCCGCGCTGCATACTCTCGGACATCTTGTCCAAGTCGTTGGTCGCGCGGCTGACGACCTCGCCGGGACGATGCGCGTCAAAGTAGGCAAGCGGCAGGCGGTTGAGCTTTTGTGCGATGCGGTTGCGTAGGCGCAGGTTGAGGCGCTCGGCAACGCTCGACATCAAAAAGCTCTGGAGTGCGTAGAACGAGGCGGCGGCGGTCCAGATCATAAAGTAGATGAAGATGGTCCTGCCGCAGTTCTCCCAGGTAATACTGAAGGTAGTGTTGTTGGCAAACGCCACCTTCATGTGCCCCCACAGCTCATCGATCACGCGGGCACTATATGCCGGCGCAGCGGTGTTAAAGATGGCATAGAACACAATGCTCGCGAACACGATATAGAAGCGCCAATGGTCGCCGGCGGCCTCGCTCCACAGGCGGCGCACCGTCGCCCAGGTGTCGCGGGGCGTCTCGTCCTCGTCCTCGTCATCAACGTCGCGCATGCGCTCTGCCTCGGCGCGGGCGCGCTCGTCCTCGGCGCGCTCGTTTTCCTCGTAGAGCGCCTGGCGGCGAGCCTCGCGCTCCGCCGCCTTGGCGGCTTCGTCCAGGCCGGGCGTGGCGCCCGTCTCCTCGACTGTCTCTGCAACCGCGGCGTCATCGGCGATGCCCTGCTTCTTGAGCTCCTCGGTCATGCTACTCACCTCCCTTCATCTGCGATTCCGCGATAGCGCGGTACACCTCGCAGGTTTCCATGAGCTCGTCGTGCGTGCCCAGGCCCACGATCTCGCCGTCCTTGAGCACCACGATCTGATCGGCATGCAAAATAGTCGAGATGCGCTGGGCGATGATGAGCACCGCGGCATCGCACGTCTCGTCCTGCAGCGCATGGCGCAGTGCCGCATCGGTCTTAAAGTCCAGGGCTGAAAAACTGTCGTCGAAGATATACAGGTCGGCGCGCTTCATGAGTGCGCGGGCGATTGCCAAACGCTGGCGCTGGCCGCCCGAAAAGTTCGTACCGCTCTGCGCCACCGGAGTGTCGAGCCCCTGCGGTTGATCGAGTACAAAGGTGCTCTGGGCAACCTGGAGCGCATGGAGCATGTCAGCCTCGGTCGCACCCTCGTTACCAAAGCGCAGATTGCTTGCCACGGTACCCGAGAACAGCCATGCCTTCTGCGGCACATAGGCGATACGCCCGCGGATGTCGTCTTGCGAAAGGTCGCGCAGATCGACGCCGTTCAGGCGAATGGCGCCCTTCGTGGCATCGTGGAAGCGAAGCAAGAGTTTGGCCACCGTTGACTTGCCCGAGCCCGTTGAGCCCACGATCGCGGTCGTCTGTCCACGGCGGCAGGCAAAACTCAGGTTGCACAGGGTGTCCTCGTCGGCATCGTCAAAACGGAACGACATGTGGTCGAACACGGCCACCGCGTCGGCGCCGTCTGCGGACTCAGGCGCCCCGTCGCCCAGCGTAGCCTTGCCGTCCACAATGCTCGGCTCGATTTCGAGCACCTGCTGCGCACGGTTGAGGCACGCCGCGGCGCGCGGAAGCGTCAGCACCACCATCTGCGCCATCATCACAAAGAACAGGATCAGAATCGCGTACTCCAGCACGGCCGAGATGCTGCCGATTTGCATGGCATGGACGCCCACGCGGTTGCCGCCCACCCACAGCACCGCCACCTCGGCGATGTTCATCAGAAAGAAGCTGGAGCTATCGAGGCCCACAAACAGGTGGTTGACCTTGATGGCGTTGGCCGCGTAATCGCTAAACACCTCGTCCAGGCGCTGCTCCTCGTGGCGCTCCTTGTTAAATGCGCGGATGACGCGCACGCCCACGATGTTCTCGCGCAGCACCACGTTCATGCGGTCGATAAAGCTCTGAAGGCGCATAAAAATCGGCGCGGCGTTAGCCACCGTAAAGACCGCCGCCACCAGCACGATCGCAACGACCACGCCCAGCAGCGTGCCCATGGCAGGATCGATAAACCAGGCAAAGATGATGCCCGCCACGGCCAAGAACGGTACCGGCAGCACCAGCTGAATCGTCTGCAGGATCGCTTGCTGGATCACGTTGATGTCGTTGAGCGAGCGCGTGATCATCGAACCCGTGCCAAAGCGCTCAAAGTCGCTGGCGGACAGCTCGAGCGATTTGTCGTACACGGCGTTGCGGATATCGCAGGCCACGTTGGCCGCCAGGCGGGCCGAAAGATAACAGCCCAGCACCGCACCACCGCTGGCCATGCCGGTCGCGATGAGCATGTACAGACCGTTGCGCAAGATGTAATCGACGTCGCCCGTCGTGATGCCCGTGTTGACCATGTTCGCCAACATCGTGGGCACGAGCAGCGTACCGACGTTGTCGATTAGCAGCACCAGCAGCGTCACCGCGATCAGACCGCGGTACGGCCTCATAAACCTCATTAAGAGTCGCATGTCTCCCCCTCGCCCTTATCGTCAGCCTCGTTCTCGGCGGCAACTTGCCGTTTAAATGCCTCGCACTCTTCGTTAAGAACATGGGAGAACTTACCGACCAAGCGCATGATCTCGCGCTGTTCCCACGGCTCGAGCGCCTCGAATGCCTGTTGCTCGGCTTTTTGCGCCGGCAACGCGTAGCGCTTGGCAAACTGCATACCTTCTGCGGTCAGTCGCACAACCTTGTTCTTACGACTGCCCTCGGCAAACTCCAACGTCGCAAGCCCTCGCGCCCTAAGCGTCTTGATTGCCGAATTGATGGTCTGTTTGCTGTAGAACCATTCACTCGTCAGCCGACTCACGGCAACGCTTCCACCCGCTGCACTCGTGTCGACGAGCATCCAATAGGCGCAATCCGAAAGACCGCAGGCGCGCGAGAACTCCGAATAGATATGGTCGAGTCCATTGAGCATCCGGTCGAAATCGACCAGCGTAACCGCACTATTCATCTATCCCACCATTCGATTGTCCGAGTTTTGACCAATTTACATCTCTACATTAGTCCGAGTTTTGACTATCGTCAATAAGCTCGTTATATATGGTCAGCTCTACATAGGCATATCGACAAAAAGACCGCCGGCGCGGGGGCGGCGCCGGCGGTTGCAAGAAAATATCGATTGTTGGCCGTTACGCAGCGACGGCCTCGTAGACCGTGGCGCCCGAGAAGCTGTCGTGCAGGCTCTTGCCACAGATCCACGGCAGTTCGACGACCTCGCAGACCGTGTTGACCAGCTCGGAGCAGTCAGTAAAGTGGCCCTTATCGTTGAGGGCCTCGCAATCCTGAACACGCCAATAGCCATCGGTGTGCGTGATGTAGTACTCGTGATCGTTGATCGACACGAAAGCGCGCGTCTTGGAACGCAGCAGCTTCAGAAATCCTTCGAAGTCGGTCTCGACGACATCTCCAGCCTGGAACATGATGTTACCTCCTGGCCCGGCGCCACCATGGCGCGCTGATAAACGTTGGTACTCCTTTAGTAAAACCTTTATCAGAGCTTATGCGCGCATCATTTAGGCAAGTGGTAAAAAACCGCAGGGTAGACGGGATAAAACGTTTAATCATCCCACCGGTTTATCACATTCTGGCCCAGTTTTATGCAAGCCAACTTTTCCGATTGGTGGCTTGCATTGTTTGAGGCCGACGGCGCGATTACGGTTTTGGTTCGGCGGGTAAGAACGAGGCATCGAAACCAACGTCAGGAGGACACATGGAGACCATCGAAGCGCTCATCCATCGCCGCAGCTGCCGTAACTACAGCGATCGCCCCGTCGAGGCAGAAAAGCTCGCACGCATTATCGAGGCAGGCCAGTACGCGCCCAGCGGCATGGGACGTCAGCCGGTCACGTTCGTCGCCGTTACCGACCCCGCAACCGTCGAGCGCCTCTCGCAGCTCAACGCCCAAGTTATGGGCAGCGAGGGAGATCCCTTCTACGGCGCCAAAACCGTTGTGGTGGTGCTCGTCGACCGCAGTGTGCCCACGCACCTGGAAGACGGCTCGCTCGCCATGGGCAACCTGCTCAACGCAGCCTATGCGCTGGGCGTCGATTCGT
The DNA here is from genome assembly GCF_003465485.1 of Collinsella sp. AF11-11. Lineage (NCBI taxonomy): Bacteria > Bacillati > Actinomycetota > Coriobacteriia > Coriobacteriales > Coriobacteriaceae > Collinsella > Collinsella sp. AF11-11. Next base: position 8,450 of record NZ_QSAS01000016.1, read on the forward strand.
GTTGGATCCACCGCGCGCACGAGGTCTTTGACTCACCCGAGGGACTGGAACTGCTGGCCAAGTGGGGTCTACCCACCGACGGAAGTCTGCGCGGTGTGGGCAACTGCATTCTGGGCTACGCCGAGGACGCACTCCCCGGGGCCAAACCCCGCCGCGACAACGTGGTGTATGTTCCGCCGTTCTAACGAACGGCGGACCCGCTGACGCTACGCGGGCCGCTCGCTGTTGGTGACTGGCATCGGGTGCGTCGCTGGTGACATCTGGCACTTGGACAGCCAAAAGGCCCCGTCCCAAATTTGCTATCCCGCTCGCAACTTATCTTGCCGATGGAGTTGTCGTCGTTTCGTTCGTGTGAGTCGTTTCGGCGCCGTCGTCTTGTTCGTCCTCGTCCTTTTGCGCATCGGCGATGGTGGAGGCAGCCGCAACGATACCGCGCTGGGGCGCGACGCCCGTCTGGGTCTGAACGCCTTCGACAACTTCTGTGCCTGCATGCGCGAGCTCGGGCGACTTAAACATTGCGTCCAGATTGGCCCCGCCGCCGGCGTAACCAAGCGCCGCGAGCGCGATGACAACCACCGCAACAACAACTGCAATCGGCACATATCGATGCCAGCCAGCAGGATTGAGCCCACTGCGGCGAGCCGCACCGCGGCTGATATAGCCCAGCGTTCCGTCGTGCTTGAGCTTAGAGCCCACCACGCGCTTGCGCCCCCGCAGCGACGACTCGGCCTGCATGGCCAAGCGAGCGCTTGCCGAAGGATAGCCGTATTTGGTGCGCTTGAACGAACCGTCGAACCCCGACGCGCGCTTGCCCCACGTCCGGGACGTCGTGCGGCGGTTAACTGGAGCCGCGCTCCGTCTATTCCGGTTTGGTTTTGAAGTCTCCGCCATACGCCCCCGCACGCCGTAACGCAATCGAAACATTACTGCTTTGGACTGTAGCACACGCGCCGCACGCGGTCACGGGCGCCTCGCTCAGCGGTTGTCGTCTTTCAGCAAGCGCCACAGGGTCGTGCGGCTTATCCCCAGCACCTCGGCAGCGCGGGTCCGGTTGCCCTGAAGGTAGCCTACGACCAGCCGCACGATGTCGCGTTCGGTATCGGCCAGTGGTCGCAGGATATACAGGTCGCTGTCGAGCGTCGGGGCGCCAAAAGTTGCGGTTTTGATGACATCCTCCTGGGCGAGCACCTCCTCCGCCACCGCGCGCTCCGCCACACCCGACCCTACTAATATATAGAGTCGTTCCGAGACCTCGCGAAGCTGCAGATAGTTACGTGGCCAGCGATAACAGTTGAGCGTCGAGGCGGCCTCCTCGGACATACTCGGAGCGGCAGTTCCAAAGACATCTGACAGATACGACAAATACTGCGCAACCTTTTTCGATGCGCCACCCTGCTCGGCAATCGCAGGCGCCACACTTACTGCGCACGCCAAGCGCTCGGTTACAAAAGCGGCCTGATCGCTTTCGCCACCGCCCGGCATATCGTTTGCCGTCAGAACCACGTGGCAACGCGCGGCCAGCGCCGTGTCGGTCATCGTAGAGACAAGCTCGCGCAGACGCTGCGGCGAAAGTGCATGCCAGCCGCCAATACAAAGGGTCAGCCTTGCCTGGAACAGCGGCGATTCCGAGCTTTTGAGCAGATGGCGCCAGCCGCGATCTGTGAGCTCGTCAAGCGCCACGGACACAAAGGGTTCGTCAGCATAAGGCCCATCCAGATAGAGTCGTTTTGCAATCTCTGCCTGGCCGGCACCCAGCTCGCCCTCCAACATGAGGGGCACGCCGCGGGCATAGCTTTCGCAGACGGGGCCAGCGACCGCAGCGGCACCCTCGACAATGCCGTACGCGCTTGCCTCGTAGCGCGCCTCGACCCCATCTGCGTTAAGCCACTCAATACCCGCGTGTGCCGCCACACCGTGCACCTCGCGGACCACGACCACCCAAAGCGCGCCGTATTCCTTGGCGACCGGACGCACCGTGAGGCTCAAGCGCCCTCCCGCATGCCCCATCACCAGGCGCGTGCCGTTGCCCACGCGCCCCAGGCGCTCGGCGACAAATGCCGCGACATCTTGCTCGAGCGCGGCATCATCCATGGTCGATATCGCCACGTGTCCATGCCCATCGATTGCCAACGCCGAGGCCCCGGCAGCAGCCAAGGCCTCGATCAAGATTTGAAGCTTGGCGTCACTGTTCATATTGCGCCCCGTCCTCGGCGCCACGCCGCCACTGACGGCCGCACGGGCGAGTGTTTCAAAATTGAACGATATTGCTCACCAAACACTATAGGGCAGAAGCCGCCGTCCTGCGAGTATATGAGTTGCCCCGCATCGCCATCCTGGCGGGGCGATAAGAGCTCTTCGGGACCTATAAACCTGCGGACAAGCCATACCCGCAAGAGCTCCTATCGCTCCACCGCGAGGATGCGCTCGCCAACACGCAGCACGCAAATAAGCTACTTCTCTACCAGATTCCCAGCACGTGTTGCATTCCCAAACTCATGCACGCAATGCCAATCCAGCAGCAAAAGCCCAATGCGATGGGCTTGCCGCCCTTTTTGACCAGCTCGACGATATCGGTATTAAAGCCAATAGCCGCCATAGCCATCACGATAAAGAACTTCGACAGCTCCTTGATAGGCGCCGTAACGGATGCAGGAAGCTGAAGCACCGTGGTGATTACGCTCGCCAGCACAAAGAACAGCACGAACATGGGAAACGCGCGTTTAAGCGAGAACGTGCTTTTGGCGTCGCCGCCGGCCTTGCGCGCCAGATGCATCTGCCAGCATGCGAGCACCAACGTAATGGGAATAATGGCCAGCGTCCTGGTGAGCTTGACCACTGTGGCGCTTTCGAGCACATTGGCGCCGGGATGCATGCTGTCCCAGGCGCTCGCCGCAGCCGTTACCGACGAGGTGTCGTTGATGGCGGTGCCGGCAAACAGGCCAAAGCCCTCGTTGGTCAGCCCGAGCATGCCGCCGAGCGTCGGAAACACGAGCGCCGCGATAACGTTAAACAGGAAGATGACCGAAATAGCCTGGGCAATCTCGCGATCGTCGGCATCAATGACGGGCGCGGTCGCGGCGATGGCAGAACCGCCGCAAATCGACGAACCCACACCCACAAGCGTCGCGATCTTGCCCGGCACGTTCATAACGCGGCAGAGCACGAAGGCGATGACAAGCGAGGTCGAAATCGTCGCCACGATAATCGGCAGCGACTGGGCACCCTTGGACAGAATCTGGGAGAGGTTCATGCCAAAGCCAAGCAGGATAACCGCGTACTGCAAGACTTTTTTAGACGTATAGGTGACACCGGCGGCGAGCTGTTCGCGATGATTCTTGGGAAAGACGAGCGCCAGAACCATGCCGAAGAGGATGGCGAATACCGGCCCACCGACCACCTCAATCTGTTTGCCGAGCAGCGTTGCGGGGATAGCGATGATCAGGCAGAACAAGACGCCCTTCCAGCGCTCGCGTACGATATTCGCCAGTTGCATATGGGATTCCTTCTTTCTCTTTCACGTTTGCGACGGCTTATGATACGGCAACATTGGGCATAGCCTTGCGCAAATACAGACTAAGATGCCGCAATAGTTCTCGGGCAACAGCCGAATTACCCACCGCGGAAAGCTGATTCGCGGCATAATAAACAACTGACATATGAGTGTGGAAGAACGTTTGCGAGGCGCTATGGAAGAATCGATGCACGTCGGCGAGCAGGAAACGAGCCTACAGGACCAGTCCTACCACACCATTCGACGCAAAATCGTCTACCTGGACTACAAGCCGGGCGAAAAGCTGGGCGTCAAGCAACTTTGCGACGACCTGGATATGGGGCGCACGCCCGTGCGCGAGGCTTTGGTTCGTTTGGCGCAGGAAGGCCTGGTGCGCACCGTGCCCCAGAGCGGCACCTACGTCTCACCCATCAACCTCACCCTTGCCGAGAGTGCCTGTTACATCCGCGAACATCTGGAAAAGCAGGTGATTGTGGAGTGCTGTGCGCGAGCCACGTCGGCCGGCATCGAGCAGCTCGACCGCGCCATCGTGCTGCAGGAAAAGGCCATGGCCGAAGAGGATCGCATCGGCTTCTTTTTGAGCGACAACCTCATGCATCACATGATTTTTAGCATCGCATGTCGCAGCACCGTGTGGTCGTGGCTCGAAGAGACCAATGCCGACCTGGAGCGCTTCCGCTGGCTGCGCGCCGCCACGCAGGTTCTCGACAATCAGGACATCGTGAACGAGCACAAGCAGATTCGCCGCGCTATCGCCGGTCGCGACCCCATCGAAGCGAGCTTTTTGGTCAGCAAGCACCTGCACATGATGTTCCGCAACCAAACCGAGGTTCTGGACCAGTTCCCCGAGTACTTCGAGACCAGTAAGCTCCGCTAACCTGCCAAAAAGGGACAGGTTTATTTTGGCAGGTTTTATCTGGGCAAATGCAGAAAAGGCCCGGCTCCGTCTTGATGCGGAGCCGGGCCTTAGTCGCTAGAACGGCGGAACCAACTACTCTACCGTGACGCTCTTGGCCAGGTTACGGGGCTGATCGACGTCGCAGCCGCGCAGGATGGCGACCTCGCGGGCGAGCAGCTGCAGCGGGACGCTCGCCGTGATGGGGCTGAACACGTCGCGGACTGCCGGCACGCGGATGATGCAGTCGGCAATCTTGTTGATCTCCTCGTCGCCCTCGGTGGCAACGACGATGACCTTGGCGCCGCGCGCCTTGCACTCCATAAGGTTCGACACGGTCTTGTCGTAGGTGGCACTCTTGGTGGCCACAGCGATGACAGGGAAGCCCGGGTCGATCAGGGCAATGGGGCCGTGCTTCATCTCACCGGCGGCGTAGGCCTCGGCGTGCAGGTAGCTGACCTCCTTGAGCTTGAGCGCACCCTCGTAGGAAATAGCGGCACCCATGCCGCGACCCACGAACAGTGCGGACTGCGCGTCCTTGCACAGCAGGGCGGCCTCATGCACGGCCTCGGTCTGGGTATCCAAAATCCACTGGATCTGCTCGGCCGTATCGGAAAGCTCGCGGAACAGCATGCGCGCCTGCTTGGTGGTCAGGCGGTACTTGACCTGCGCTAGCAGCAGAGCCAGCAGCGTCAGGCTCACGACCTGGCCGATGAAGCTCTTGGTCGAGGCGACCGCGATCTCCTTGTTGGCCTTGGTGTAGATGACGCCGTCGCTCTCACGCGCCACGGGGCTGCCCACCACGTTGGTGATGCCGAAGACCTTGGCACCCTTGATGCGCGCGTCGCGAATGGCGGCAAGGGTATCGGCCGTCTCGCCCGACTGGGACACGGCAACGACAAGCGTCGTCGGCGTAATGATGGGGTTGCGATAACGGAACTCGCTGGCCGCCTCCACCTCGGTGGGGATGCGAGCCCAGCCCTCAATGAGATTCTTGGCAATGAGGCCAGCGTGATAGCTGGTTCCGCAAGCGATCACGTAGACGCGGTCGATGTCGTTGAGTTCCTCGAGCGAAAGGCCCAGCTCGTCGATGTCGAGCTCGCCGGCCGGCGTCATACGACCGACCAGCGTGTCGCGCACGACGCGCGGCTGCTCGTGGATTTCCTTGAGCATAAAGTCGGGATAACCGCCCTTTTCTGCCATGTCTAGGTCCCAGTCGATGTGGGTGACCTTGGGCTCGATAACGTTGCCGGCCTCGTCGGTGTACTCGACGCCTGCGGGCGTGAGTTTGGCAAACTGACCGTCCTCGAGCACCACGACATCGCGGGTGGCGTCGATGAGCGCGATGACGTCGGAGGCGACATAGGCGCCGGTCTCGCCCGCGCCGACCACGATCGGGGAATCCTTGCGGGCCACGGCGATCACGCCGGGCTCGTCAGCGCACACGGCGGCCAGACCATAGGCACCGACCACGTGGGTGCACGCCTCGCGCACGGAGGCCATCAGGTCGTGCGTCTCGGCATAAGCCTCTTCGATCAGATGCGCGAAGACCTCGGTATCGGTCTCGCTCTTAAAGTGGTGGCCGCGGCCCTCCAGCTCTTCGCGCAGCTCGGCGAAGTTCTCGATGATGCCGTTGTGGACGATGGCGATACGACCGTCGCAGCTGGTGTGGGGATGGGCGTTAACGACGGAGGGCTTGCCGTGGGTGGCCCAACGGGTGTGGCCGATACCGCAGGTAGCGTCACTGTCGATGTTGGAAAGCTCGCTCTCCAGGCCCGCGACCTTGCCCACGCGGCGGATGACGTCGAGGTGCGCCGCGGCGCCCTCGCCCACCTCGAGCGCGACGCCTGAGGAGTCATAGCCGCGATACTCCATACGCTTGAGGCCCGTGACCAGGATGTTCTTTGCAATATCAGAGCCGGTGTAGCCGACGATTCCGCACATAGGATAAATCCCTTCGTTCGCGTGACTGCAAGACGTCCACGCACAGGGGGCGCTGAGACGTATAACGTTCGAGTATTGTACTCACGCAAGCGCAAGCTGATATACCAGAAGTGGTATCTCAACTTAGATACCACCCGATGCACACACGTCCAGCCGGCCCAAACTACCACAATGGGGACAGGCACCTTCGTGGTAGTTTGGACCGGCCGGCACTCTGTCCCGGCGAAAGATCTCGATCTGTAACATCTGGGGCTCCGGAAGCCGGCTTAGTGTTACAGATCGAGACATTACAGTACGGCCCCTGCACTATGTCTCGATCTGTAACAGGTAGAGCCGGTTTTGCCGTCCAGATGTTACAGATCGAGACAATTGAAGGACCGAGCAGCTCAAACCACCACAAAGGTACCTGTCCCCTTCGTAGTGGTCGCACTGGCAACGGCGTTTTCCCAGATAAAACCTGCCAAAATAAACCTGTCCCTAATTGGCAGGTTTTGCCACCCCGGGGGCGGGCGATGCTACAATCTGGCTTGTACTTGAAACGCATCAAAGGGGCCGCTATGGCAAAGGTTAAAATCAGCGACGTCGCGCGCGAAGCCGGGGTTTCGTTGGGCACGGTTTCCAACGCGCTCAACCATCCCGAAAAGTTGCGTCCCGAGACCCTCAAGCTCATTAACGAAACCATCAATCGACTGGGCTACCTGCCCAACCAAAGCGCTCGTCAGCTCGCGGGCGGTGCCACCAAGTCCTTTGGCCTGGTGCTCCCCCGTCTCGACCACGGCTTTTCGCTCCAAATCGCCAGCGGTGCCCACAACGAGGCACGCAAGCACGGCTATGACTTGCTCATCGCCAATGCCGATAACGACGACATTCTCGAGGATCATTACCTGCGCTATTTTATGGGCACGCAGATGTCCGGCGTCATGGTTCAGCCCATGGCGTCCCCCGACTGGCACCCCGCCATGGCCAAGATGCCCGTGCCAATCGTCCATCTGGACATCCACTGCTCCGAGCCCGGTTATTACGTGGCTGCCGACAACGAGGCACAAGGCCGCATTATCGCCGAGCTCGCCGTTGCCCGTGGCGCACGCCATATCACCGTTGTGGGCAGAGCGGCATTTATGCAGCTCACCTTGCGCGTACTTGGCATCCACAAGGCCCTCGCCCTGCATCCCGATATCAAGATCGAAGTCATCGACGCCGGCGAATGGAATACCGCTGCCGACGGCTACGGCATCGGTGCCCAAATCGCTGAGCGGGTCGCGGACGAGCGCCCCGACTTCGTGGTCGGCCTGACCGACGTACTGGCGTCGGGCGTTATCTCGGCGCTGATAGACAAAGGCATCTCCGTCCCCGAGCAGGTCCGCGTGGCCGGCTGCGATGGCAACCCGCTTGCCTGGAGCGGATCGGTCCCCCTCACCACGGTAGCACCACCGGGCTACGAGATCGGCCGCAAGGGCGTGCAGCTGCTCATGGAACAAATCGAGGATAAACCTGCCGCCAAGACCAAACGAGTCCGCATCGGCTCCGCCGCGCGCACCGTCACCACGGTCACGGCCACCGAGGACATTAACCGTCAGGAGCTCGTGCGCCCCTTCTTGCTCGAGCGTGTGAGCACCCAAAAGGCCGAGCGGCAACCGACGGGCCCATCCGCGGCCCCTATAACCGACATCAACCTGGGCGCCTACCTGTAACAAAAAAAACGCCGCAACGGAAACAGCCCCGCTGCTGCGTTTTTGCTGACCCCACGAGCCTTCCCCGTTTAGCCGAACCTGCGGCTACGGATTTTTATGGAATGTAATCCATTTTTCATTAGCTTTTTTGCAAAAATGGATTCAATTCCATTTTTTAGAACAGTGCCTCCGCGCAGGCGCCGTTACCGTCACCGTCCTGCGAAATCGGGCGCGGGGCATGGCGACTCGCGTGCAAACGCTAGCGCACGGCCTTAACCGCCGCCGGCAGATCGAACAGCGTATCGAGCACAGCCTCGCAGCCGTCCACCACGTCCTGCGGCAGCGGCACGATGTCGGGAACGGCAAAGACGTGGCAGCCGGCCGTGATGCCCGAGACGCAGCCGTTGCGGGAATCCTCGACCACGGCGCACTCCTCGGGGGCAAAGCCCGCGCGCTCGCAGGCGAGCAGGTAGATCTCGGGATCGGGCTTGCCGTTCAGGGTATCCTCGTTACAGGTCACCGTCTCAAACTTGTCAAAGAGGCCGACTGTCTTAAGGTTGCGCTCGGCCGCAACGCGGCGCGACGACGTCGCAAGGCCCACGTGATAGCCCGCAGCCAGCAGTTCGTCCAGGCACTCGGCGGCGCCGGCCTTAAGCTTCAGATCGGTCTTGACCATCTCGTCGAGAGCATCCCTGTAGCGGGCTTCGACCGTCTCGACGATTTCGCGGCTGCCGTAATGCTCCTCAAGGATGTCCCTGACATCAGGCATCGAGCGACCGATAAACTGATGGACCAGCGCATCATCAATCGCAATCCCCAGCTCGGCAGCGCCCACCTTCCATGCGCTCATGTCCAAACGCTCGGTATCGACCAGCGTTCCGTCCATGTCAAAAATGACAGCCTTGATCATATCGGTCCCCTTCGCCGGCTTGTATTGCCGCCACTCTACCACACTATCCAACTTGTATATAACGTATATATCATATCGCGCCAACCTGCTGAAAAGGGGCAGGTTTATTTTGGCAGGTTTTATCTGGGGAAACGCAGACAGGGCCGCGACGCCTATAGCGTCGCGGCCCTTTTCCTTGGAGAAGGATCGATTAATGGAACGGAGAGCCCGTTCTAGCCCTCGAGCCCGGCGTTGATGAACTCGGCAATCTCGACAGGATCGGTGCTTTCGCGCACCCTGTCACGGAAGCCGGCATCCATCAGCATCACGGCAGCCTTGGAGAGCAGACGCAGGTGCGTGGTTCCCGCTTCGCCGGCGGGCACGTACAGCGCGAGCGCCACATCGACGGGCACGCCATCAAAGCTCGGCCACTCAACAGGCTCGGACAGCTTGAGCACGGCCACGCCCGGCGCATGGATCGCATCGCTCTTGGCATGCGGAACGGCAAAACCGGCGACGAGGCCAGTCTCGGCCTCGTTTTCGCGAGCAATAAAAGCCGCCTCTACAGCAGACGCGTCATCGGCAAAACCAAGCTCAACAGCCTGCTCGGACAGATAATGCAGCGCGTCCTCGCGCGAGGCGGCGGCGTAGCCAATCGTCACTTGGTTGGCAGATACAAACCCCATGGAAAGCCTTCCTTACAACACGGACCTGACCGCAGCTTCGATGCCGTCGGCGTCCAAACCGTACTTATGCAGCAAATCGACCGCAGGGCCGGACTCGCCGTACACATCGCGCACGCCGACGCGACGCATCGGCACTGGATGCTGCTCCGCGAGCACCGAGGCAACGGCCTCGCCAAGACCACCGATAATCGAATGCTCCTCGGCGGTGACCACGCGACCGGTCTTCTTGGCGCTGGCAACCACCAAACGCTCATCGAGCGGTTTGATCGTATGCATGTTGATGACCTCAGCATCGATGCCGTCGGCAGCGAGCGCCTCGGCAGCAGCGAGTGCCTCAGCGACCATGAGACCGCACGCGACGATCGTGACATCAGAGCCCTCCCGTACAACAACACCGCGGCCGATCTTGAACTCGTAGTCCTCGTGATCGTTGATGACCGGTGTTGCCAGGCGGCCGAAGCGCATGTAGACCGGCCCCTCAAACTCATAGGCGGCGCGCACACAGGCGCGGGCCTCGACATCGTCGGCGGGAACGACCACCGTCATACCCGGAATCGTACGCATGAGTGCGATATCCTCGCAGCACTGGTGCGTGGCGCCGTCCTCGCCCACCGAAATGCCGGCATGGGTGGCGCCAATCTTGACGTTGAGGTGCGGGTAGCCAATGGAATTGCGGACCTGCTCGTAGGCGCGACCGGCGGCAAACATCGCAAAGGTGCTCGCAAAAGCAACGCGGCCCGTGGTCGCGATGCCGGCGGCAAGACCCATCAGGTTGCTCTCGGCGATGCCGGCATCGTAAAAGCGCTCAGGATGGGCAGTCTTAAACTTACCCGTCTGCGTAGCGGCAGCCAGGTCGGCATCGAGCACTACAAAGTCATCGTGCTCATTGCCCAGCTCGACGAGTGCCTCGCCGTAGCTTACGCGCGTGGCGACTTTTTTGACCTCTGCCATTAGAGTTCCTCTCCTGCTGCCGCGAGCTCGGCCATGGCCTGCTCAAACTGCTCGTCATTGGGCGCCTTGCCATGCCAGCCAACCTGGTTCTCCATAAAGGAGACGCCTTTGCCCTTCACCGTCTCGGCGATGATAGCGACGGGCGCGCCGGTCACCTCGCGAGCTTCGGCGAAAGCCGCCTCAATCTGCGCCATGTCGTTGCCATCGGCTAGCTCTATCACATGCCACTTAAAGGCGCGGAACTTGTCGGCAAGCGGCATGGCCGAGTTGACTTCATCGATCGTGCCGTCAATCTGCAAGCCGTTGTGGTCGACGACGGCAACAAGATTGTCGAGCGCATGGTTGCCGGCAAACATAGCCGCCTCCCACACCTGGCCTTCCTCGCACTCACCGTCGCCCAGCAACGTGTAGACACGGTAGCTGTCGCCCCAGTGCTTAGCGGCAAGCGCCATTCCAACTGCAGCAGAGATGCCCTGACCGAGCGAGCCGGTGGACATATCGATGCCTGGGGTATCGTTCATGTTGGGATGGCCCTGCAGTCGGCTGCCAATATGGCGGAGCGTCTCGAGCTCTTCGACGGGAAAATAGCCGCGATTTGCCAACACCGAATACAGGCCCGGCGCCGCGTGACCCTTGGAGAGCACAAAGCGGTCGCGATCGGCCTTGTGAGGGTCGGCAGGATCGATATTCATTTCCTCAAAGTACAGATACGTCATGATGTCGGCTGCACCGAGCGATCCACCCGGATGTCCCGACTTGGCCGCGTGAACCGCAGTCACGACACCCTTCCTGACCTCATTGGCGACCTTCGCCAGCTCCTGGTTGGTCATACGAATTCCTCTCTTGAGAACAACCCCGGCACCGGATGGCGCGATGCCGAGGGCAACCCGGTCGTTAAGCCTGAGCGACGACCTTCTGCCAGTCAGCCTCAAAAGAGGCGAGGCCCTGGTCGGTCAGCGGGTGATGCAGGCACTTCTTGAGAGCGGCCATGGGCACGGTCGCGATGTCGGCACCAAGAAGAGCCGCCTGGGTCACGTGGTTGGGCGTGCGGACCGAAGCGGTGATGATCTCGACGGTGTCGTCGACGTTCTTGCCGGTCCAGTCATAGTTCTTGATGCATGTCACGACATTGTCGAGCTGCGAGATGCCGTCCTCGGCGATGTCGTCAAAGCGGCCGACAAACGGGCTGATGTAGCGGGCACCGGCGTTGGCGGCCATGAGGGCCTGCGTCGGCGAGAAAACAAGCGTCATGTTGACGCGCACGCCCGCATCGGCCAGGGCGCGGCAGGCGGCGAGGCCGGCCTCGCACACGGGAAGCTTGACCACGATGTTGGGAGCCAGGGCGGCAAGACGCTTGCCCTCCTCGATCATGCCCTCGGCAGTGGTCGCGGTGGACTCAGCAGACACGGGCAGGCCCTCGCAGAGCTCGGCAATCTTGAGCATATGGGGCTCAAAGTCGGCGAGCTTGCCGCCGGTCTTGGCGTACAGGGACGGGTTGGTGGTGACGCCGGCAAGGCAGCCCCAGCTCTTGGCCTCGGCGATCTCGTCAAGGTTGGCGGTATCGATAAAGAACTTCATGGTGCAAACTCCTTCTAAGGAATCCAAAACTCAAAAAATAGGACAAAGGGGATGTCCCTTTGTCCTATGTGCCGGGCCTGCAGCTGGGACATGCCCCAGGCCCGGCGTCGTGTAGGAAAAGCTACTTAGAGAGCCTTCTCGATGCGGCTCGTGACGCCCTTGAGGTTAAGACCGACGACGTACTGCTTGATCGGGCGCTTGATGTGCTCGATCACAAAGCGCTTGCCGTCAATGTCCTGGGCAGCGAGGTTGCGATAGAGCTTCTCGACCTGCTCCTTGACCTCGGGATCGTTGAACGCGTAGTGGCCGGAGACATCCAGAATCTTCAGGCTGAGCTCGTCGTCGGCCAGAATGTCGTCAACCTGCAGGTTGACATCGTCGCCAGTCATCCACTTGCGCCAGCGCTCGGTCTTGATGGCCTTGACCAGCAGCGTGCGATACAGATCGGAGGGATCGTCGCACAGGCCGTTGTCGACCAGAATCTGCTCGGTAGCGCAGAGCTTGAGGTAAGCGCGGGTCTCCTCGGTGCCGTACTGAGGGGCGACATTGGAAGCGGTCACGTGTGCCGGGATGTGCTCGAGCAGCGTCGCGTCGTCCAGGTAGTCGGCGTTGTGCTCCTTCAGGCCCACGCCGTAGCGCTTGGCCATGTCGGCGAGCTCGCGGGCATTCTTAAAGTTGTAATGACCGACCTGCTCGGTCCAACGGGTGAGCGTACCGGTCTGGCCGACGATAAAGGTGGGCATGGGGCAGCCGCGCTTCTCGAGCTCGGGCTGCAGCTGAGAAATGAACTCCTCGTACTTGTCGGTTGAGGTCAGGCCGCCATTGGTCTCCTCGGTACCGACCTCATAGGCAACCTCGGGCAGGTTATGCTCGCGACGGTACTGCTCAAGATAGTCGATAAGATCGATCGTGCGGCGAAGCACCACGTCGAGCGGAATAACCTTGCCGATCTGATAGGGGTCCTTGGTGGGGTCGACCATCAGCAGGTCAAAGCCTGCCTCCATGTCGGCGACAAAGGACTTGCGGGCGAGCTCCATGGCCTCGTCCTCGGGCAGGTGGGCGTTACGCTCCTCGTCGCGCTGCCACGGACCGCCGTGATCGCGGCACAGGTAGTACGGACCGGTATAGCCCACCTCGTCGGCAACCTTCTTAATGTCGGCGGCAAAGCGCGTCTGGTCCCAACCGTTGACGTAGCCGGCGCCCATCTCGTCCATATCGACCTGGTTGCGGCTAGCGATAAACATGGGCGGGAAATCCTCGTCCTTGGCAAGCTCGAACACGGCCTGAATCAGGTTGGGGCTCATGGGGCCAATGCCGACCATGGTTGCGTGATCGCCGCTGTCCTGCAGCTTGAGCATGCCCTGAACGGCCTGGCGGATGGTGAGGTTGGACATTTTGTTCTCCTTCTCCAGAGGATTTTTGACAAAAGTTCCCTGGGACCCAGATGTGGGCCCTATCAGTGCGGATGGATTTTGTTGTGTAGGGGCGGTTGTGCGGAGTCAAATCCATCCCTCCGCACAGCCGGAGTCCTTAAAGGTTTACTTGGCCTGCTTATCGAGCGTGGGCTTCATGGCAATCAGGATTGCAGCGGCGACCAAGGAGCCAATCACGATGTCCAGGCAGAACAGCGCGACGTTGTTGGTGGCCAGGGCGACAATAAAGCCACCATGCGGAACATAGCAGTCGATGCCCTGGAAGGCGGCAAGCGCCGCGCCCACGGCAGAGCCGATGCAAATGCCGGGCAGGGTGTGGCCAAGATCCTTGACCGCGAAGGGAATAGCGCCCTCGGTAATACCGATGCAGCCCATGAACAGCGCAGAGATGCCCATCTGACGGTCAGCGTCATCGAACTTGTTCTTGGCGATGAGCGCAGCGAGGCCGCAAGCAATCGGGGGAATGGCGACGGCGACGCGGAACATACCGTTGGGGCCGTAGATGCCGGAGGCCATGATGGCCATGGTAAAGGTCGAAGCGGTCTTGTTGATGGGGCCACCCATATCGAAAGCGGTCATAACGCCAATGACCAGGCCCAGGACGACGGCGGAGCCGCCCTGCAGGCTGCCGAGCACGCTGGTGAGCCAATCCATCACAAAGCCAAGCGGCGTGGCCAGGATGTAGATGTAAGCCATGCCCAGGACGAGCGAGGTCAGAATCGGGATGATCAGAATGGGCATGATGGTCTGGATGGTGTTGTTGACCTTCCAGGTCTTCATCCAGCGGACAAAGTAACCGCAGATGACAGCCATGATCATGGCGCCCAAGAAGCCGGTCGAAACGCTGTTGCCGCTCGGGGTGACGACGGCGTTGTTAACCAAGTAGCCCAGGACGAAGCCGGGGGCAAGTGCGGGCTTACCGGCCATCGAGTAGGCGATGTATGCCGCAAGCACCGGAATCATCATAGAGATGCCGGCCATGCCGATAGTGTTAAGGCTCACCATCAACGGGTTGGTGACCTCCATGCCGCTAGCACCGGCAGTACCGGATGCCAACGAGAAGGCGAGGAACACGCCACCGATAACGACGATGGGGATAAAATAGGAAACACCGGTATTGAATGCATTGAGCAGCGTCTTGCCAGGGTCGGCAAAGATGGACTGCTTGGACGCCGGTGTCGGGGCCTGCGGGGCAGCGGAGACGGCCTTCTTCTCTGCCTTGGCCTCGGCCTTGGACGCGTCAACGGCACCGCCCGTCGCCTTGATGATCTCGACAGCCTGGTCGATAATCTTTACCGGATCGGCGATTACATCCGAGGTGCCGACCTTGAGGAACTTGCCCTCGGCCATCTTCTGCTCAAAACGGTCCTCGTTCTCGACACCCACGTCGACGGACTCGAGCACCAGGTCGGCGCAATCAACGTCTTCCTGCGTGAGCTCATTCTCGATACCCAGACCACCCTGAGCCTCGACTTTGCACTCGATGCCACGAGCGGCGCATTCATCCTGAATCGCCTTCTGGGCCATATACGTGTGGGCGATACCCACGGTACAGGCGGCAACGCCTACGATCTTCATTGCTTCCCTCTTTTCATAGAGTTGCGTGCGCAAGACACCGTTTGCGGAGGCCTCCGGAGCATCCCCTGCCGTTTGGACTTGCTGTCTTTTCGACAAGACCAATATAGGTGCTCGTTTTTCTTAATGCCAGTTTATTTCGGTAAACGCGCAGGTCAGAGCGTTGGTTACGCTATTTAGTTATGCGTTTAACCAAAAATGAATCCTGCGATTTTACCATCGATTTCAAAAGTCAAGAAGTATTTGATTTTCTCGGTAGACGGCAGATGCGCATGCCGGTCACAAATTTCGACCCCACCCATATACCGCATTTGTTGCATACTCATATGAAAGGAAAAAGTCGCTCACCAAAGCGCATCCCTCACCAAGACTCAAAGTCATCATGTTGGAAAATGCTCATCTGTCGGAAGGAGTCGCTGTGGCAAAACAGCGCGTTACGATCGCAGACGTCGCTCGAGAGGCGGGCACCTCGACGGCAAGCGTCTCGTATTACCTCAACGACAAACGAGAAAAGCTTAGCGAGAAGACGCAGGCAAAGATTGCGCGCGTCATCAAGGAACTCGGATACGTTCCCAACGCCCAAGCGCAAACGCTCACCGGCAAGCAGACCCACGTCATCGCCATCATCATCTTGGATAACACCAACAAATGGGCGGGCCTCGTCCTCAACGGCATGGAGCAGGTCATGCTCCCCGCGGGCTACCAGACGGTCGTTTGCACGAGCAACTTTAACCCCGAGACCGAGCTCATGTATGTCGACAAAATGCTCTCACTGGGCGTCGATGGTTTTATCATCCAGCCCACGGCAAATTTCAAGGCAGTCCACGACCGCATCAAGCGCGCCGGCAAGCCCGTCGTCTTTTTTGACGCGGCCATCTACAGCCCAGGCACCAGCTGGATCAAAACCAACCTCTACGACGGCGTGTACAATGCCACGCAGGCGCTTCTCGACGCCGGCTACGAAGACTTCTTTTCCATCGCCGCCAACATGACCGAAATGCGCACTCGCATGGAACGTTTTCAGGGATATGCCGAGGCATTGGCCGCGAATGGGCAGCTCTACAAAGCCATCCCCATCGATCACAACAAGCCGTCAATCAACGAGCTCACCGAATACTTTAAATACAAGTTCAACCCCGCCAAGCGCACGCTCATCTTTGTCCAAAACCAATGGGCGCTCCCCCGCGTCTACAAGGCACTTCAGCCCATGGCCCATCTGCTTCCGCAGCAAATCGGCCTTTTGGGACTCAACTGCGAAGACTGGACTAATCTCACCACACCGACCGTCTCCACCATCATCGAGCCCGTCGACCAGGAAGGTCGCGAAGCAGCCGAGATGCTGCTCGCCCTACTTGACGGCAGCAGCGAACCCGGCGAGCAGCGCATTCTCGAGTGCAAGCTCAACTGGCTCGACTCCACCTCGATCTAGACCGCGGGACAAATAAATCAGGAGTGTTTGTCCCAAATCTTAAGTATTTGTTCGATAGAACGGCCCCTGCCGGCTCCTGCTAGACTGGTAGATTCCGAACCGTCCATCCAGGAGCCCCCATGTCACGCAAGTCCGCCTACAAGCAAGTACTCTCCATCGGCACCGCCGTGGTGCTGGGGTTTGCGCTGTTCACAGGGTCGCTCGACGGAGCGCCCAAGCTGCTCTCGCCGCAAAGCGATGAGCAGGCGGCTGCTCTGGCCGAGAAGCAAAGCGAGAGCCCCAACCGCACCGACGACGAAGCGGACTTGGTCGCCCGGCTCGAATCGGGAACAGCGAGCTCCACGGACTCCGAAGATGATCAGGACTCCGGCGATGGCTCTGAATCCGCCACGACCGACACCGCTGACGATGCCTCTTCAAACGTCACCCCCATCGACGAGGTCGAAAACCCCGATCTCGACCGCGCCCGCGGCGTATATCTCAGCAGCATTCCCGACTACGCCGGCAACCCCTACGTTGCCCTTCGCGCCGACAGCACGCACCCGCTCGGCACACCGTCGTTCACGCTCGATGAATACGAGCGCGCCACCGAAGAGGGCTGCTTTAAGAAGTTCTCCAAACTCGACAGCCTGGGCCGCACCCGCAAAGCGCTCGCCTGTGTGGGCCCCGAATCGCTCGGTCAGGGCAAGCGCGGCGACATCTCGCGCATCCACCCCGCCGGATGGCACCAGCAGCGCTACGACTTTATTCCGGGTCAGAGCGTCTACAACCGCTGCCACCTTATCGCTTGGTCGCTCTGCGGCGAAAACGCCAACCGCAAGAATCTGCTCACCGGCACACGCTATCTCAACGAGACGGGCATGTTGCCGTTTGAGGAGCAAATCCTCGACTATATCCGCGACACGGGCAACCACGTGCTCTATCGCGTCACGCCCATGTACAACGAAGAGGAGCTCGTCTGCCGTGGCGTACGCCTCGAGGCGCAATCGGTCGAGGACCACGGCAAGACGCTGTGCTTCCACGTATATTGCTACAACCTGCAGCCGCATGTGCAGATCGACTACGCCACCGGCCGCAACCAGGCATCCGGAGACTAGTGCCGACCGCGTCGCCCGTAACCAAAAAATGATCCGTTTTCCTCCGTCCCCCAGGGATCAAAAAGGGCCGCCCTGGATTGCCCAGAGCGGCCCTTGCACCGGCATGCATGTTGCAGGCAACGCCACGCGCTACTTGGCGCGACCCTCCTCATAGCGCTCGACCAGGTTGGCCTGAACGTCATAAGGCACCTGCTCGTAGCCTGCAGGCTTCATGGTAAAGTCGCCCGTGCCGCGCGTAATGGAGCGCAGGCGCGTCGAATAATCCGTCAGCTCGGCCAGCGGCGCCTGGGCGATGACCACGGTGTCACCGCGCTCATCGGTCTCCATGCCCGTCACGCGACCGCGCGAGGCCGAGATGTCGCCCATCACGGCGCCGGCGTAGCTCTCGGGGATCGTCACCGTGATTTCCTCGATGGGCTCCAGTACCACCGGATCGGCATCGGCACATGCCTTGCGCAGGCCAATGCGAGCCGCCGCGCGGAACGCCATCTCGTTGGAGTCGACGCTGTGATACGAACCGTCGTACACCGCGACGCGAATGCCCGTGAGCGGGTAGCCGGCAATAATACCGTCCTTCATGGTCTCCTGGACGCCCTTGTCCACGGCGGGAATCAGCGAGCGCGGGATGCGGCCACCCACGACCTCGTCAACAAACTCATAGCCGTCGCTCGTGCCGTCGGGCCCAATGAGCGGCTCCACGCGCAGCCAGCAGTCGCCATACTGACCGGCACCACCGGTCTGCTTCTTGTGTCGGCCCTGTGCGCTCGCCGTGCGGCGGATGGTCTCGCGATACGGAATACGGATCGGCACGCTCTTGGCAGCAACCTTGGTGCGGTCCTCAAGGCGATTGAGCAGCACCGAAACCTGTGCCTCGCCCACCGCCGAGATGATGGTCTGGCCGGTCTCTTCGTCGCGGTCGATGCTCATGGTCGGATCGGCCTTGCACGCCTTCTCGATAAACGTATAGAGCTTCTCCTCGTCGCCGCGGTTCTCGGCCTCGATGGCAATGCGGTACTGCGAGTTGGGGAACTTAAACGCCGCCGCCTCGACCTTACCGGTAATGGAGAGCGTGTCACCCGTCTCGGCCGCCAGCTTGGGCGCCACGATGATATCGCCGGCATAAGCGTGGCCGACCTCGGTCATGTCACGACCGCACATCACATACAGGTGAGCCAGACGCTCGCCCTTGCGCGTGCGCGCGTTGATCAGCTCAAGGCCGGGCTCAAGCGTACCCGTCAGCACCTTGATAAAGCTGATGCGGCCCTGCTGCGGGTCGGCCAGGGTCTTAAACACAAACGCCACCGGGCGGTCATCATCACTCGAGATCTTGAGCGAATCGCCGTCGATGAGCGGCATCTCGCCGTAGTCAGTCGGCGCCGGGAAGTACGTGGCGATGTCGTCCATCAGCGAGTTGACGCCCTGCTCCTTAATGCAATCGCCCGCAAAGACCGGCACAAAGATGCGCTCGGCGATCGCCTTAGACAGCAGGCCTTCAAGCTCCTCCTGCGTCAGCGTCTCCTCGCCTTCCAAGTATTTCATCATCAGCTCGTCGTCAGCCTCGGCCACCAGCTCGCACAGATGGTCATGGGCCTCCTCGGCCTGGGCACGATACTCCTCGGGAATCTCCGACTCAACGGCCTCGGCGCCGTTGCAGTGGCGCGCCTTCATGCGCACTAGGTCGATGATGCCGTCAAAGTCCTCGCCCTCGCCCCAGGGAAGAGTCACGGCGCCCAGGCGCGTACCAAAGCGCTCCTGCAGCAGGTCCATTGTGGTCGCAAAGCTGGCCTCGGAGCGCGACAGGCGGTTTACGAACACCGCACGCGCCAGACGCAGGTCCTCGGCGGCATACCAGAGCTTAACCGTCGTAGGCTGCGGGCCGGCCTCGGCGTCGACCACAAACAGAGCCGTCTCGCAGACGCTCATCGCGGCATAGGCGTCGCCGATAAAATCGGGGTAGCACGGGGCATCGAGCACATTGATACGAGCGCCCTTCCAGTCGATCGGCGCAATGGTCGTCGAGATGGAAAACGCACGCTTGACCTCTTCGGGGTCATAGTCGAGCGTGGGCTTGGTGCCGTCGTGGCCGCCCAGGCGGGCGGTCTTGCCGGAAAGGTGGAGCATGACCTCGGCGAGTGAAGTCTTGCCCACCCCGCCTTGGCCTACGAGCACCACGTTCCTTACGTTACCGGTCTTGGGAGCACCCATGATGACCTCCTTGCAGGGCCGCGCGCAATGCGCGACGCCAACGGGGAGAGTTCGCGGTCGGTGCCGTCCCGGGAGCAGCATGGTCGGCAGCCGAGCCGACTCACCCTCCAAATGTCCTATGCCACCACCCTACCCTCACGGGCGGCTGTCCATGCATACCTTTCGGCACACGTATGAATACAGGCGGCGAGAGGAAGAGACAAGCTTGTGAGGCAATTATTGAACCCCGTCGATGTAAACAAAAAGCCGCCACAGACCGTAAGACCTGTGGCGGCTTCGCCTCAATTAATAGTTGAGTAAATACCTGAGCCTATCCCTCGATACGGCTCAAGAACTCACGCGTGCGCCGCTCGCACGGATGGTCGATGACCTGCTCGGCAGGACCCTCCTCGACAATACGACCGCCATCCATAAAGACCACGCGGTCGGCAACATCGCGCGCAAACTGCATTGCGTGGGTCACGATCACCATCGTCATGTTCTGCGCAGCGAGGTCCTTAATGACACGCAGCACCTCGGCCGTCAGCTCGGGATCGAGCGCCGAGGTCGGCTCGTCAAAGAACAAGATTTCCGGGTCGAGCGCCAGGGCGCGGGCAATACTCACGCGCTGCTGCTGGCCGCCCGAAAGCTCACATGGCACCTTGTTCTCATTGCCCGTAAGCCCCATCTGTGCAATAAGCTCGTGTGCGCGGGCCTCCGCCTGCTCGCGCGGGCGCTTAAGCACGCGGATCGGTGCATCGGTGATGTTTTTCATCACGGTATAGTGCGGGAACAGATTGTAGTTCTGAAACACCAGACCAAACCGCGAGCGCGCCTGTTTAGGTACATCGCCCTTTGCGTACACCGCGCCCGAACCCGCATCCGTCGCGACGGCAAGGTCGCCAAACGAGAGCGAGCCACCATCGAGCGTCTCGAGCAGCGTGGCACAGCGCAGCAGCGTGGACTTACCGCCGCCCGAAGGCCCGATAATCGCCACGACCTCGCCACGCTTTACCTCGAGCGAGATATCCTTGAGCACCTCATTGCCGCCAAACGCCTTGCGTGCGTTCGCTATATTCATTACCGTTCCGGACACGGGAACCTCCATGTGTTTGAAAAGCACGACGGAACAGGCTAGTCGTGGTAGTAGTCAAGTCGCTTTTCGGCAGCGCCAAGCAGCATCTCGACGACGAAGTTAAAGACCCAGTAAATCAGCGCCGCGATTGCAAACGGCACCATGCTCACCTGCGAGGCGACCAGCGCCTTGGCCGTCGAGAACATCTCGCCCACGCCAATGGCAAATGCCAGCGACGTATCCTTGACCAGTGTGATGATCTCGTTGCCCATCGCCGGCAAAATGCGCTTGGCGACCTGCGGCATCACGATATACAGAAACGTCTGCATGCGCGAGTAGCCCAGCACCTCGGCAGCCTCGTATTGACCGCGCGGAATGGACTGCAGGCCCGAGCGATAGATCTCGGCAAAGTAACCGGCGTAGTTGATGATGAACGCCACGACGCACGCCGTCCACTTGGAATCGGGCGTGAGTGAAATGCCAAACACGTAGTACGGGGCAAAGTAGATGGCAAACATCTGCAACATGAGCGGCGTACCGCGCATGACCGAAATGTAGATGCGCGCGATCCAGCGAAGCGGCGCAATTTTGCTCATGCGCATAAACGCCACGGGGATTCCCAGCGGAATCGACCCCAGCAGCGTCAGCACAAACAGCTGCAAACTGACCAAGAATCCTTGGCCAAGCATCTGCATCATGACTTGGATAGACAACCTACCCTCTCTTTCACAGCAACAGTACAGCGGTTTTTACTCTCAAATAGGCACAGTGCCCAAGATTGCGAGCGACAAGCCCGACGAAGCGTACTTTGGTACGCGAGGAGGGTTGGAGCCGCAAGATTCATACGGGTTTTCCAGGTGCCCGAGGTTGCCGCGAAAGAGGAGCGACGCGTACTTTTGTACGCGAGCGACGGTTTGAGCGGCAAGATCGGGTGCCTGGGAAAGCCGTTATTTGAGAACCCAGTTGTCGAAGGAAAGACCGTATTCTGCATACTTGTCGCACAGGTCCTTGACCGTGCCGTCCTCGTAGAGCGCCTTGAGCGACTCGGTCACGGCATCGGCGGACTTGGTGTCGCCCTTCTTAAAGCCAACGGCGTAGTGCTCGCTGGACAGCGGCTTGTCGAGCTGCGTATAGGCATCGGGCTTGGCGGCAAGCTGATACTGGGCAATCGAAAGGTCGCAAGCCACGGCATCGACCGCGCCGCTCTCGAGCTGCATAAAGGCCGTGTTGTACTCGCCGATGGTATCGAGCGTGGCAAACGTCGCGGCCAGATCCTTCTGGTCGCCCTCGAGCACATCCTGCGCAGCGGAATCGGTCTGAGTGATCACGGTCTTGCCAGCGAGATCGTCCCAGCTCTTGATACCCGCGTCCTTCTTGACCACGAGCACTTGCTCGTTGAGCATGTACGGCTCGGAGAACGTGTAGCCGTCCTCACGGCCCTCCATGGTAAAGCCGTTCCAGATGCAGTTGATGGCGCCGGAGTTGAGCAGCGTGTCCTTGGCATCCCAATCGATGGCCTCGTAATCGACATCCCAGCCCTGCTTATCGGCAACGGCCTTGGCAAGGTCAAGGTCAAAGCCCGTGTACTCGCCGTCATCGCCCACAAAGCCGTACGGAGGGTAGGACTTGTCAAAGCCCACCACGAGCTTCTTGGACTCCGCGGCGCCCTTCACATCCTTGGCCGCGGCAGAACCAGCAGCGGAGCCCTTGCCAGCACCACCGCCGCAGCCGACAAGACCAAGGCCGAGCACCGTGGCGAGCGAGCCGGCTAGACCAACAAACTGACGACGAGACATATCGGTATTCATGGTATTCCCCCTCGATAGCACTTTAGTTAGGTAAAGTGAGTCATGTAACGTTCAGAATCATACACTCTACCTTGATAAAGTACAAGGGAGGGTTTGCCCGCCGGGCAAACGTCGTTGGACTTATCGCTGACAGGAAATGACCGCTTGCATATCGCCCGCTGGCTTGGCACGGTACAATTGCTTCGGACTTTTCTTTTATTTAATAGTGGGGTTAATTCATGGCAGAATCTCGTGCGGAGCGTAGGGCTCGTCGTGCTTTGATCGAAGCGACTGAAGGGTCGGAGGAGAAAAAATCTTCTAAGAAATCCAAGTCGTCTCAGGATGCGAAGGGCAAGGCTAAGGCCAAGCGCCCCAGTTCTCGTCGGAGCGAGGACAAGGCATCTCAGACTCGCTTCAAGCGCTCGCATAAAGATCCGGTTTCGTCTGCGTGCAAGGCTGTGGACCCCAAGTCTCCCTGTTCAATCATGAAAGCTTGCGGTGGGTGCACGGCGCTCAATCGTCCTTATAAGAAGCAGTTGGCAGCCAAGCAGGCTGCCATGGAGGAGCTTTTTGCCTCGCTTTGCGAGCGTGAGGGCATTGCTGTCGATCCTATTCGCGGTATGGGAGTCACCCTGGGAGACCCGGGCAAATATCCTGCGCCGCGTGGTTTTCGTCATAAGGCTGCCACTCCGTTTGCTCCCGGCAAAGAGGGCGCTGTCCGCTGCGGCTTTTTTGAACGTGGGACACACAGAATCGTTGCTGTTCCTGAATGCCCTGTCGAGGCGCCGGGGGCCCGCCAGATTCTCAACGGCATCGCTCGCGAGGCCGAACGTCTGCATATTCCTGCCTTTAACGAAGACAAGCATCTGGGCTTGCTCCGCTATGCCGTCGTCCGCTGCGGTTGGCGTACCGACCAGATTATGGTCACCCTCGTGACCGCTCAGCGCGACTTGCCGCATGCGCAGGAGTTCTTTGAGGCTGTCGCCGCACTCGATCCGCATATCGTCACCGTCGCCCAAAACATCAACGGGCGCCCCGGCAACGCCATCCTAGGCGAGGAGACCCGTATCGTGTACGGTGCCGAGTGCATGCGCGACCAGCTACTCGGTTGCGAGTTCGATATCTCCCCCACCGCGTTCTACCAGACCAACCCGCAGCAGACCGAGCTGCTCTACCAGCTCGCCATCGACGGCATGGACCTGCGTCAGGGCGACGTGCTTATGGATGCCTACTGCGGCAGCGGCACCATCGGTCTTTGCGCAGCTAAAGATGCCCAGAACAAGGGTATCGGCATCATGCTGCTCGGCGTAGAGCGCAATCCGGCGGGCATTGCCGACGCGCGCCGCAATGCCGAGCTCAACGGCCTTACCCGCAGCGCCTGGTTTATGGCCGACGATGCCACCGATTACATCCTAGACGCCGCCGACAACGACGAGCGGGTCGATGTCCTTTCCATCGACCCACCGCGCGCCGGCTCTACCCCCGAGTTCCTCGAAGCTGCCTGCGCACTTAAGCCGCGCCGCATCACCTATATCAGCTGCAACCCCGTGACCCAAGAGCGCGACCTGCACCAGCTCCTCGACGGAGGCTATCGCCTGCTCAAAATCACGCCCGTCGACATGTTCCCCCACACCGACCATACCGAAACCGTAGCGGTCCTCGAACGCCGCTAATTCTCCGGCACAAGAAAGGGGGCGACCCGTCTGGGCCGCCCCCTTCGCTTGGTTTATAAACTCCGCTACATCCCCTTGCGCAGATCGCACACGCCGGCTGCCGCCATCTCGCGCAGCAGCGTCTCGCGGTCGCGCGTCACGATCAAATCCAGCGGGAAGTGAATCTCGTCGAGCATCTTGCGCGCGTGATCGAGCTTGCCAATGGCCATGCCAATGTGGGCATCGGTCGACACGCCAATACCCACGCCCAGCTCGGCGCAACGCTCGGCAATCTTGCGGCATACGGCCCAATGCTCAGTGTCGACACCGTGTTCAAGACTATGGTTGTTGATCTCGATAATCTTGTGCTTGGCCTTAGCCGCCAGCAGCACCTCGTCGATATCGAACGACACGCCCGAGCGACCCGTGTGGCCCAGCATAAACACCTTGGGGTGCTCCAGGGCATTGATATACATCTCGGTCGTCTGGGCCAGTGCCGCGCCTTCAGCAATCTGCGGATTATGCACGCTCGCAACCAAATAATCCAAATTACGCGTAACCAAATCGAACAGTGAATGCTGACGGCTGTACGAATCGCCGGCGATATCGAGCGTGACAGGAGTGTCCTCGCCAAACAGGCTTCCGTCCATCGAAACGATATCGGCCTCGGCACCACGCAGCACTAGCACGCCGCTCCATATGCGCGGCCAGATATCCTGGTTGATAAAGAACTGGTAACTGCGCAGGTCATCGGGACAAGCCGAAACCATAGAGCTCAGGTGATCGGCAGATCCGAGTACCTGCAGGCCGCGCTCTGCCGCCCAGTACACATTCTCCTCAATGGTCGAATATGCATGCGCAGAAAACATCGTATGGGTATGAATGTCACAAGAAAGAAGGTAGGGCATCGGGTCTCCTTATCCGGCATGGCCGTCGCGTATATTCATTGTACGCATAGCCTTCGGCAGTCGTAAAACTGCTTCATCCCAATCACACAACGGCATAGACAACGGGGTCTGGCTTAGCACCAAACCCCGTTTCACGTAAAACATTGTAAGCAGAGCGCTTTACTTTCGACGATATTCGTCGGCCAGTTGCTTCCAGGCAGGCAACGAATTGACGATGGTCTCGTAGCTCACACAGTAGCCAAGGCGGAACCAGCCCGGCATGCCAAAGCTATCCGAAGGCACCGCGAGCAGCTCATACTTCTTCGCGCGCTCGCAGAAAGCGTTCGCATCGGGCTCCAGCGCCTTCACCCACAGGTAGAATGCACCATCCGGCTCAACATAGGTGTAGCCGTACTCCGCCAGTGCATCGGTAAGCGCGGTGCGGTTGCGCGCATAGGCCTCAACGTCACTCGGCTCATCGATGCAATCAATAATCACGCGCTGGAAGAGCGCCGGAGCGCACACGAAGCCCAGCGTACGGGCGGCACCGGCAACAGCCGGCATCAGACGCGCCGCCTGCGGGTTGGTGTTGGGAACCAAAATCCAGCCCACGCGCTCGCCCGGCAGCGACAGCGACTTGGAGTACGAATAGCACACGACGGCGTGCTCGTAAATCGAGGGCACCCAAGGCACCTCGGCGCCGTATACAATCTCGCGATACGGTTCATCCGAGATAAGCATAATCGGGTTCTCGGGATCGCGCTTGGCGTTGACCTCGCACAAAACTTTAGCCAGGCGCGTCAAGGTATCGCGCGTATACACAGCGCCGGTCGGGTTATTGGGCGAGTCGATGATGACGGCAGTCGTCTTATCGGTAATCGCCTTGAGCACGTTGTCCACGCTCAGCTGGAACGCATCTTCATCGGCGAGCGCCTCAACACACGTACAGCCGGCCTTCTCAATCCAAACGCGATACTCCGGAAAGTATGGGGCGATAACAATAACCTCGTCGCCCGGGTTCGTAACGGCGTTGAGCGTGCAGGTGAGCGAAGCCGCGGCACCCACCGTCATAAAGACGTCTTTGCCCTCATAGTTCGTGCCAAAGCGACGGTTGAGCGAGTCGGCGACGGCCGCTCGACATTGCGGCAGACCCGGCGCAGGCGTGTATCCATGCAGCTGGTCGCTCGGCAGCTCCAATGCCTTCTTAATGGACTCAGCCACGGCGGCAGGTGCCGGAACGCTCGGGTTACCCAGCGAAAAATCGAATACGTTCTCCGCACCGATCTGTGCCTTGCGCTCAAGGCCATAGCTAAAGATCTCACGGATGATGGAGCTTTCCGCACCGCGAGCATACATAGTTTCGTTGATCATCTGTTCCCCTTTCGCATAGGCGCTATTGTACGCTTTAGCTGAGCAAAGTGCCGCAGCAATGTTGATTGGGGACAGACTTAAATGCGTGAAAACGCTCATTTAAGTCTGTCCCCAATCAACATATCGCTCAAAAGAAAAAGCCTCCACAGGTTTCCCCGCAGAGGCTTTCGCTACAAGAACTATTTGTCGGCGTCGGTGTTGCCGTCAGCGTTGACAGCATTGCCATCACCGGCATCATCGGATGCGGCTTCGGCATCCTCCCGCATGGCCGCCTGCGCAAAGGCCGCAGCATCAGCCGCCAGCTCCTCCTCGCTCATGCGAGGCGAGCACTTCTTGGTCGGCATGCCGGCCGCCTTGGCGTTGCGCTCCTCCTTGGCCGCCAGGATATCGCCCTCGCGCTCAAGGTAAGCATCCCACTCGTTGTCGAGCAGGGCGTTCACGGCGTCGCCTTCGACGGTCTCGCGCTCAAGCAGCACCTTCGCCATCAGATCGAGCTGATCGCGACGGGCATCCAAAATCTCGACCGCACGGCGATGGGCTTCGCGCATGATGCGCTGAACCTCGATATCGATGCGGCGCGCCGTCTCCTCGGAATAATCCTGGTGATCGGCGTAATCGCGGCCCAGGAACACCTGATGCTGCGCCTCGCCAAACACCTGCGTGCCCAGTTCCTCGCTCATGCCCAGACGCGTGACCATCTCGCGCGCCATCTTGGTCGCGCGCTCCAGGTCGTTGCTCGCGCCCGACGTGATGTCGTCGCACATGAGCTCCTCAGCAACGCGACCGCCCAAGAACACGGCAAGCTCATCGAGCATCTCGTTCTTGGTCTTGAGGAAGTGATCCTCCTGCGGAAGCTGCAGTGTGTAGCCCAGAGCCTGGCCACGGCTGACAATCGAAATCTTGTGAACCGGATCGGAGTGCTCGAGGATATGACCCACCAGGGCATGACCGCTCTCGTGGTAGGCAATCGTGGTGCGCTCGGCTTCGGTCATCACGCGACCCTTGCGCTGCGGTCCGGCAATCACGCGCTCCATCGACTCCTCGACCTCGTCCATCGAGATCACGGAACGATGGCGGCGAGCAGCCAAAAGCGCAGACTCATTGAGCAGGTTCGCCAGATCGGCGCCGGTAAAGCCAACGGTCATCTGGGCGAGCTTCTCAAACTTAACGTCCTCGTCCATCGGCTTGTTCTCGGCATGCACGCGCAAGATCTGCTCGCGGCCCTTCACGTCCGGACGGTCGACCGTAACCTGACGGTCAAAACGGCCGGGACGCAGCAGCGCCGGGTCCAAAATATCGGGGCGGTTGGTCGCGGCGATCAGGATGACCGACTCGCTTTCCTCAAAACCGTCCATCTCGACCAGCAGCTGGTTGAGCGTCTGCTCGCGCTCGTCGTGGCCGCCGCCCAAACCGGCTCCACGCTGACGTCCCACGGCATCGATCTCGTCAATAAAGATGATCGACGGAGCCTGAGACTTGGCCTCCTTAAAAAGGTCGCGCACGCGGCTGGCGCCGACACCCACGAACATCTCGACAAAGTCAGAGCCCGAGATACTAAAGAACGGCACGCCCGCCTCGCCGGCAACGGCCTTGGCCAGCAGGGTTTTACCGGTACCCGGAGGGCCCACCAGCAAAACGCCGCGCGGAATCTTGGCACCCAGCTTGCGATAGCGGTCCGGATCGCTCAAAAAGTCGCGGATCTCCTCGAGCTCTTCGACTGCCTCGTCCACGCCGGCAACGTCCTCGAACTTGACCTTGGGGCGCGTGGCCTCGTTGGTCTTGGCGTTGGTCTTGCCAAACTGCATGTTCCTATTATTGGCGCCCATCATCTGGCGCATAAAGTAGAACATGATGGCGATCAGGGCAATCGTCGGAAGCACACTCATCGCCAAGTCGCCCCAAAAATCGGGATCGTTGGTGTTGACGATGTACTTGGTATCGGGGTGCTCCGCCATGAGCTCGGCAAGCGAATCGGAACCGACATAGGTCGAGGAAAAGCTCTTGAGCTCGCTCGTGTCGCCCTTGTCCTTTTTCGTCTTCCAGTAATGACCCGTCACGCTTCCGTCCT
Source organism: Collinsella sp. AF11-11 (assembly GCF_003465485.1). Taxonomy (NCBI): domain Bacteria; kingdom Bacillati; phylum Actinomycetota; class Coriobacteriia; order Coriobacteriales; family Coriobacteriaceae; genus Collinsella; species Collinsella sp. AF11-11. The sequence continues at coordinate 37,132 of NZ_QSAS01000016.1, forward strand.
GAACCGTATAGGTCAGATCTTCGACGCGATCCTGCTTGATGGCGCTGACCATCTCACTCATCGCGAGCTTTACGGTATTGCTGGAGTTGGCAAAGCCGGAGCCCATGTTAAAGAAGGCGTAACCCAGAAGCGCGCAAGCCAAAAGAAAATACAGCCAGCCCGTACGCGTGGGCTTCTTGCCTCCGGGCATCCCCGGGATCTTTGGGTCCCGGGGAGTCTGGGAATTGTTGTCGTTACGGTCGTCGGGCATCTTACGAATAAACCTCCGGTTTCAAAATGCCCAGATACGGAAGGTTGCGATAGCGCTCGGCATAGTCGAGGCCGTAGCCCACCACAAAGGCATCGGGGCAATGGGTTCCAACATACTTGGGCGTGACGGCCGAGACGCGGTCCTCAACGTCCTTCCACAGGAAGGCGGCGACCTCCAGCGAGGCGGGCTTGCGGCTCTCGAGGTTCTTCATCAGATACTTGAGCGTCAGGCCCGAGTCCAGAATGTCCTCGACGATCAGCACGTCGCGACCGCGGATGTCGATATCCAGGTCCTTAATGATACGCACGATACCCGAGGACTTCACGCCGTCGCCGTAGCTCGAAACAGCCATGAAATCGATGTTGGTCGGCAGCTCGATCTTGCGCATCAGGTCGCCCATAAAGACCACGGCGCCGCGCAGGACCGCAATCAGCACCAGATCCTTACCCGCGTAGTCGCGCGTAATCTGCTCGCCCAAGCGAGAGACGATACCGTCGATATCCTCCTGCGTAAACAGAACCTTCTCGATATCCGGATGTTGAGAAGCCATGACAACCCTTTCTTGTGCTTATCGCCCACGCACCGCCGCATGGACGCGAACTACACATTCTAGCAGCGCACGGGGTATATTTTCCAGCCCGCGCACCATCAGCGCGGGAATACCGTCAACGCCGCACAGAAAAGCTAGTGCGAGGAGCTAATCCGCGTCAACCACGCGAAGCAGATAGGCCACGCGCGTCGCCGCCGTGCACTTAAAACGTTCGTCCGCGCGAACGCCCGCGACCCATACTACGGCACCTCCCGGAGCCGTTCTTACCACGGGTACGCCAGAGCGGTCTGAAACAGGAATGCGCGCCTCGTTCAACAGGTCTGACACTTTCTTGCTTCGACCGCTCATCCCCAACGGGCACATCACGTCTCCCGGCACAGGGCTATCCACCCACAGGCGCGCCAATCGCGCCTCGGCGGGAATCTCCCCGCGCGAGCCGGCTAGCATCCGCTCGCTATCGCGGTCGGCGAACCCCAGGGCCGCCGCATCCACCAAGGCCGCAACCTCTCCGTCAGCAGCAAGCTCGCGGGCACGGTGCACGATATCGCGCCCCGGCTCCACAGCCATCGGCTCTGCTGTCAGCATACGCCCCGCCCCCAGCGGCAGACGACCGGGAACGGAGATCCAGTCGGCCACTAAACCCTCGCGCGCCGCCGGAGCCTTGAATGACAGCATGCCAAACTCAATGCGTGCGTCAATCCCCGCCGGAAGCGTGACCGAGCCGGCGCCCTCGGCAACGCAGGAAAGGACTCGCTCCACATGTCGCATCTCTGGACGAGCGTCCGGATCGATGCGTTTAATCGCCAGTCTCACGATGCGCCGCGCGATTACCACCTCAGCCGCGGCCAGTCGACGAGCGTCAAGGACCAGTGCACCCGCCGCCTCCTTACGCAGGCAGCTTCGGAACGCCTGTGCGGAAAGCTGGGAAAGAAAGGCATCCTCATCGCCTAAGATCTCGCAGGCGGCGCCAATCGTCTTACAGACGCTCGCGTTGCGCTGCGCCACCACCGGCATCACTCGATGGCGCACATAGTTACGCAAGTATGACACGTCCTCGTTGCTCTCGTCCTCTCGCCACGGCTGACCATGCACCTGCAAATAGCCCACGAGCTCATCATGAGTCAGGTCGAGCAGGGGACGCACCACGATATTCCTCCGGCGAGGAATGCTCGATAGGCCAGCGGGCCCCGAACCCTTAATCGCGTTCATCAAAAACGTTTCCGCGCGATCCGAAGACGTGTGCGCAGTGCAGATACGAGCCGCCGTTCGCGGTGCCCCCGTCTGGACGCAGAGCTCGCGAACATACCTCCGCGCCGCGGCATAGCGCACCTCGCGGGCGGCCGCCTCGATATTGCCCGATTCATCATCAAAATAGGCATGCTCAACACACAGCGGCAAGCCATATTGTGCGCATAGGCCGCGCACGAAGGCCTCGTCGCCATCGGATGCCTCGCCGCGCAGATGATGGTTCACATGCAGCACGTGTAGTCGCTCGCGCGCGATGGGGGCTACACCACGCCCATCCAGAATATCCAACTTTGATGTGCATGCCATAAGGAGCAAAGCCGTCGAGTCCGCACCACCTGATACCATGAGCACCACGGGGGCAGCGGCCTGCCGCGTTGCCAGGGCGCTCTTATCCGTCCTCGGCGCGGCATGATGTCCATAGTGCTGAGATACCGTTGGCATTCGCTTCCTCCTCTATTCGTCCGCACCCATTGTATCCTTTGGAATCTTATGTCTCGCCTGCACCTTCATATCCTCGGCAGCGGCTCAAAAGGCAACTGCGCACTCGTCGAGGGACCTCAGGGGCTCATCATGATCGACAACGGCCTGTCCCGCCGCGAGACACTTAAACGCATGGCGGAGCTTGGCCTCTCGGCAGACGACGTCGCCGCTCTTGTAATCACCCATGAGCATGGTGACCATATCAAGGGGCTCGATGTATGGTGCAAGCACTGGCATGGTCCCCTCTTTGCCAGCAGGGACACCCTTTCATGCAAAGAAAACCTCGCGCACCTGCCCGTAGAGGAATTTGACCCCGGCGACACGCTCCCCATTGCCGGCATCCACGTGCAAACCTACTCAACATCGCACGATGTCATCAATCCGGTCGGCTATCGAATTAATGCTCTCGATGATTCCATTGGGTTTGCCACCGACACCGGAGAGTTATCGAGCAAGGCCATAGGCATCCTCAAAGACTGTCGAGTTCTCGCGCTCGAAAGTAACCACGATGTAACTATGTTGCGCGAAGGACCGTACCCACGCTTTCTTCAGGAGCGCATCCTGTCCACAAAGGGGCACCTCTCCAACAACCAGGCCGCCGAAGCCGCGCGAGAACTTGTTACCGATCGCACCGAACAGCTCATCGCCATGCATATCAGCCAGGACAATAATCGTCCAAGCCTTACCGTTAAAAGCTATGCCAACGCGCTTGATGCAAGTCTCGATGATGAACTCGGCAGTTCTGCCACCCGTCTTCAAGGGCCACGGAAGCTCTCGATACGCCCTGCAAGCCAGTATCAACCGACAACCATTCAATAGCCCCTCAAGACAACAAGGGGGGCTGGGAATTACTTCCCAGCCCCCTTAACTCATACTCTCGATTGAAGCAGAGCCATCGTTAGTCGATGGAAATCTTCGTAACGTTCTTCTTCTCGACAATCTTGGGAACCGTAACGGTAAGGATGCCGTCAGCGTACTTTGCAGAAAGGCCCTCGCTCGAAGCATCCTTCAGGTACACACCGCGCGTCGCGCTGTACGAACTAAACTCCTTCTGCAGGAAGTTCTTGCCCTCGTTCTCGTCGCCTTCCTCAACATTCACGCTAATGGAAAGACGACCCTCATTGAGCTCAACGTCGATGTCGTCCTTCGCGACGCCAGTCAAATAAGCCTTGACCTCGTAGCCATCGCCCTTGTCCTCAACGTCAACGGGGAACGCCTTGGAGGCAATCGAGCTATTCGCCAGGTCGGTCATGTCATCAAACAAATCGAACAGCGAACTTGCAGAAGGACGGACGCCAAAAACCGAACGATAAGGAACCATGCTTGCCATGTTTACCACTCCTTGTAAGGACTGCCGAGTCATCTTCTAGGTGACTGGGACTTCTTTTGACGCTGTTATATATGCCCAGCCGCTTCTTATATATACATCGACTATAAAGTTTTTTGAGTCTATTGATATAAGCATATCTAAGTCTGGTTGACTAAGGTTTTGTCTAATAAACGGAATTTGAACGTAGGCTTAAATAATGTATGCAATCCCATCAAAACTAGACGGCTGGCTTACAATGGGCGCATACACGATATTGATGACGAACTAAGGGCATCATGGACGATCAAAAACAGGACAACACGTTTATGCCGGAGCAGGACGAAGCATCCAGCCCGCAACCGATTCGATTCCATCGCCCCCACATCTCGCAAGAGCCTATCAATGACCCAGAGCCCAAATATGTGACAAGAAACCGATATCAAACACTCGAAGAAGCGCAAACGGGGCGCAAACATATGGGCGTCGCCTCGGGAGACCCTGTATATCTGAAAGACGCACCATTATCTAAAAACAGCGCAGCTAGTGATGAGCCGATGAAAGCATCCGCCGCTCATCAACAAAGAGGGCCTCGACCCAAGCAAACCTTGACGCATTCGGCTCGCTATCTCGAAACGCCAAAACAGGGAAAGTCAATCTTCGTTTCGTCAAGTAAACGACGCAAGCAGCATCAGCTGACAATCCTGCTTATGATCATTGCGGCCATAGCAGTTGCCCTTGTTATACGATTTATTTTCTTTAAATAAAGGCTCAATACCAAAAACAACAAGATCGTCTGGTGTAATTGAGTCATTTACACCCCGTAAACGCAAAAAAGGGGGAGGCCGCGAGGCCTCCCCCTTCTTC
>NZ_QSAS01000017.1:0-40917 GCF_003465485.1 Collinsella sp. AF11-11
ACCGGGAGTAGCGTCGAAGGTTGACAAAACTATAGGAACACCCAATGACTAAAACGCTGCCTGTGATGGTATTCACAGGCAGCGTTTTCAAACTTGTATGTGCCCCTACTCGTCCTTGGGCGCGGGATGCTTGCAGACCACGCTCATGTAGATCATGCCGAGCACGGCTGCGGTGACCGAACCGGCGAGAATAGCGGCCTTGGCTGCAAGAACCTCAAACTGGGCCGTCGGGAAGGCAAGGCCGCTGATGAGAATCGACATGGTAAAGCCGATACCGCCCAGAATGCCCACGCCGGCAATCATGTGCCAGTTGACATTGTGCGGCAGCTCGCAGGCCTTAAGCTTAACCAGGGCAAACGTCATACCAAAGATGCCGATCGGCTTGCCCAGCAGCATGCCAAAGTACACGCCGAGCGTCACCGGATCGGTGAGCAGCGTGCTCATGTCCACGCCCACTAAGCGAACCTGAGCGTTTACGAACGCAAAGATCGGCAGGATCACAAAGTTGACCGGCGTGGAGATCAGACGCTCCATACGGATAAGCGGCGGGGTCACGCGGTGCATGACGCGCTCGACCTTGGTAGTCGAGACGGTAAAGTCATGCTGGCCCAGGATGTGTGCCTCGTCGTCGTAGCGGTCATCGAGCAGCGGCAGGCACTCGCCCAGCCAATCGGTGAGACTATCGAGCTTGACGCCGCACTTGGCCGGAATGGTGAAGGCCAGGATGACGCCAGCAAGCGTGGCATGTACGCCGCTCTTGAACATGCAGAACCACAACAGCAGCCCCAGTACCGAATACGGGGCAAGGCGGTAATGCTGCGTCTTGTTGAGCCACACGAGCGCGCAGGTCACAAGCGCGGCGGCGCCCAACCAAAACGGATTGGGGCTCTGACCGTAGAAGATGGCGATGGCGGCGATGGAGATCAGGTCGTCGGCGATAGCGAGCGTCGAGAAGAACACGCGCACGCCGTTGGGAACGCGGTTGCCCAAAAGCGACAGCACGCCCAGCGCAAAGGCAATATCGGTTGCCATGGGGATGGCCCAACCGTTGCGGGCGCCGGCATGGTTAAAGATCAGGTAGATGCAGGCGGGAACGACGACGCCGCCCACCGCCGCCAACATGGGAAGCATGGCCTGACGCGGATTCTTGAGCTCGCCGACCGTCATCTCGTACTTAAGCTCAATGCCCACCAACAAAAAGAAAATCGCCATGAGGAAGTCGTTGACGAAAAGCTCAACGGTGAGACCAGCCGTAAGGTTGCCCAGACCCACATACAGCGGGGTCTCCAAAAAGTGATGGATGGCCTCGTAGGCATCGGTATTGGCGCAGATGACGGCGGCGATGGCGGCGATCACCATGACGGCGGCAGAAATGGTGCCGTTCTCGGCAATGCGCTCCCAGATGTCGTGACGTTCAAAGCGCTTGCGCTCACGAACATTGAACAGCTGCTCAGTTGCTGCCATGGGCGGCTCCTTTCACGGGAAAGCTCCCGTCTTAAAAAAGCACGGCCCGCCCAGATGGCGGCGCCGCGCTCTAACGTATTACGCTTGCATCTAGCCTACCCTGCGCGACAAGCGCGCAAGCGCGGCCGAAAAGCGGAACCACAGGTTGAACATTATTTGCTCAACGGCACAGGCACGCCTGTCCAAGAGACGACGCGGCGACGTGCACAAAAAAACGACCGGAGCGCGGGGCGTCCGCGATCCGGTCGGGGCGTTTGGTCAACTAAACCTAGCAGGCGGCCATGATGGGGGCAGCGACCTGCTTCTTACGGGAGAGGACGCCCGGCATCCAGACGCCGTCGTGCTCGTCGGCAATGCCCAGGCCCTTCTGAGCAGCCTCGGTCTCGCCCTCGAGCAGGACCTGCGAGCCCTCCTCCATGATGTCGGTGATGCACAGGACAATGCCGTCGGCGCCCTTCTCGGCGGCGTAGGCGCGCATGGCCTCGCGGATCTCGTCGATCATGCCGAGTGCGCGGCTCTTGTCGACGGTCTCGTACTGGCCAATGAGCAGCTTCTTGCCAGCGGGCTCGAACATCTTGATGTCGTTGCCGACCATCTCGGCTGCAGTGAAGGAGCCGGACGGACGGGTGAGGAAGACCTCCATGCCAAACTTGACCGGGTCGACGCCCACCTGCTCGCCGAGCTTGGCGGCGACGGCGCGGTCGACATCGGTGGTGGTGGGGCTCTTGAGCATGAGCGTGTCGGTCATCATGGCCGAGAGCAGCAGCTTGGCCTGGACGTCGGAAAGCTCAACGCCGAGCACGCCGGCGAGCTTGGTGACGATGGTGCAGCTGGAGCCCCAGGGCAGGCAGATGTAATGCAGCGGGCCGGCGGTCTCGAAGTCGCCGATGCGGTGATGGTCGACAACGCCAAAGACCGTGGCGTCCTTAAGACCGGCGACGGACTGGGCAGACTCGTTGTGGTCGGTGAGAACGACGAGCTGACCGGCCTCGACGGACTCGATCACGCGGGGCTCGGCAATGCCGGCGTCGGCAAGCAGCTTGGCGGACTCGGCCGGAAGCTGACCAAGGGCGCAGGCCTCGTAGGTGTTGCCGGCATACTCAACCTGGTTGAGCAGCTGGGACAGGACGACGGCGCTCATGATGGCGTCGTTATCGGGGTTCTGGTGACCAAAGACAAGAACGTTTGCCATGGATATCCTCCACTTGATATGTGTACTTGGACGTAGCTATGGTAGCACGCTGACGCCGAACCTTATGAGACGGAAGGGTCGCGGCACAATTTGGGGCAAGCGCTGAGGCGAGGTCAGGGACGAAGCCTGTCCCCCTTTCACCACCTGCCCCCGCACCAGCTATTTACCGGCGGCGCGCAGGGCTACGTAAGCGGCACCGATGATGCCGGCGTCGTTGCCGAGCGAAGCGACCTTAATGGGCGTCTCGCGCGAGGCGGAGAGCGCGTACTGCTTAAAGTGCTCGCGGACCTTGTCGAGGTAGACATCGGCCGAAGCGGAAGCACCGCCGCCGATCAGGAACATCTCGGGATCGACCACGTTGGCAATAAGCGCCAGGGCGCGGCCGAGATAGTCGGCCATGGTATCGGCAGCTGCCAGCGCGAGCTTGTCACCCTCGCGGCAGGCCTGGAACACGTCCTTGGAATCAGAAGGCCCGGTGAGCTCGATGGGCTCGACGCCCGCCTTTTCGCACTCGGCAAGGTAGTTGCTCACCACGCCGGTGGCGCTGGAATACTGCTCCAGATGGCCATGGCCGCCGCAGCCGCAGGTGCGCTCCTCGTCGGGGTTCAGGCACATATGGCCAATCTCGCCGCCGGCGCCCACAACGCCTGATACCACGTCGCCGTTAACGATAACGCCGCCGCCCACGCCGGTACCAATGGTGACCATCACCACGTTCTGTACGCCCTTGGCAGAGCCGAGCCAGGCCTCGCCCATGGCAGCGGCGTTGGCATCGTTCTCGTACTTAACGACCGCGTCGGGGCAGTGCTCCTGAATGGCGACTCTTAGCTCAGGCAGGTTGATGGCAATGTTGGCCTTGACCTTGGCATCGCCCGACGCCGGGATGGGACACGGAACGGCCAGGCCAATGCCCGCCACAAAGGCGCGCGGAATCTGCGCCTTGGCAACCACCTGGTCAATAGCCTCGGTCACCGCGGCAAAGCCCGCAGCATCAACGATGGGAGGCGTGGGCACACTGGCCTTGGCAAGCAGGTTGCCGTCCTCATCGAACAGGCCCTCCTTAACCGAAGTGCCGCCGACGTCAATGCCGATGTAGTACTGCTTAGGTTCCATGGGAGCCCACCTTTCTCGTTTAAACATTGCCTGTATGGTACCGCTCCCAAGGCAAAAACCCACCAAAAAGGGACAGGTTTGTTTTGGCAGGTTTTATCTGGGGAAACGCAGGGATGACAATCAGTTCGTTAGGCGGCAACGCGACTCGGCCCCGTCCCCAGACTGATCATCCGCTCAATACGGCACCATTCGAGTGTATTTCGTTTTAAGGCGCTTTTATTTAATAAGAAAAGCGTTTTAGATATTCTCTTTCTCGAACTATTCTAAAACGCAATAGGGATACTTAGGTGTTGGCTATACTTTCTTTTATACTCAATCAAGCTGGAAAGGGGGGTTCCATGATTCCCAAATACGAGGCGATAGCTGCGGATATCCGTCGAAGCATCGAGGACGGCACTCTTAAACCGGGCGACAAGCTACCCACCGTCGTTAAGTTCTGTGAGCTCTATAGCGTTTCCAAGATCACCGTCAAACGAGCTATTGAGCAGATCACCGAGGAAGGCCTGATCACCAGCCGGCGCGGATCGGGCACCTACGTTAAGGACACGGCGGGTCTCCCCGACCAGGCATTTTTCCAGGGCAAGAACGATCGCTCCCAGGGCTTTTCGTATGAGCACCGCGGGGAGAAGGTGACCTCGGTGGTCTACGATTTCTCGATTGTCAATCCGCCAGCAGACGTCGCCGCCCAGCTGGGAATTGCCGAGGACGACTTTGCCTATCACATCGTGCGCGTGCGCCAGGTCGACGAGAAGCCCATCGTTATCGAGTACACCTACATGCCCCTCGAGCTGATTCCGGGCCTTAAAAAGAAAGACCTGTATGGATCGGTCTACAGCTTCATCCGCAAGCAATGCGGGCTTAAGATTTCGAGCTTCCACCGCACCATCCGTGCCGTGGCGGCAACCGAGGAAGAGGCTGAGCGCCTGGACACCAAGCCCGGCTCTCCCCTGCTCGAGCTCAACCAGATTGGCTTTTTGGATAGCGGCACCGCCTTTGAGCATTCGATCTCGCGCAACGTTGGTGACCGCTTTGAGCTGCACAACGTAACGTTGGCATAGGTTTTTGTAGTCATGCGGGCGCTCGTTACGGCTCGTTTAGAGTGGGCGGCCGCGCAACACCATGGGGGTATGAACATGTCCGATTTGATTAAACTGACGCCGATCTTTCACGAGAAGATCTGGGGCGGCCGCCAGCTCGAAACCGTATTTGGTTATGACATTCCCGAGGGTCCCATCGGTGAGTGCTGGGCCATCTCGGCACACCCCAACGGCGACTGCCAGATCGCTGAGGGCCCGTACGCCGGTCACACGCTGTCATGGCTGTGGGCCGAGCACCGCGAGCTCTTTGGCAACTGCGAGGGCAAGGAGTTCCCGCTGCTCATTAAGATTCTAGACGCCAAGGACGACCTTTCGATCCAGATCCATCCCAATGACGAGTACGCCGCCGAGCACGAGAACGGCAGCCTGGGCAAAACCGAGTGCTGGTATGTACTGGACTGCGAGCCCGGCGCCACGATCATCGTCGGACAGCGCGCGCACGACCGCGCCGAGGCCGCGCGTATGATCGAGGACGGCCGCTGGGACGACATGCTCAACGTGCTGCCGATTCACAAGGGCGACTTTTTCCAGATTGATTCCGGTACCGTCCACGCCATCAAGACCGGCACGCTCATTTTGGAGACGCAGCAGTCGAGCGACGTGACGTATCGCCTGTACGACTACGACCGTCCCGGCACCGACGGCAAACTGCGTCCCCTGCACATTGAGCAGAGCCTCGACTGCATCGACTTTGATGCTCAGGCTCCGACCGACGGCACGGTGACCGCGCCCGAGGTCGACGGCGTGACCGAGCTCGAGTCTAACTCCTGCTACACCGTCGATCGCGTGCGTGTCGACGGCAGCAAGACCCTCGACCAGCGCTGGCCCTTCATGTGTCTGTCGGTCATCGACGGCGAAGGCACCGTCTGCGGCGACCCCGTCCACAAGGGAAGCCACCTGCTAGCCCCGAGCACCGTCAGCTCCATCGACCTCGAAGGCAAAATGGAATTGATCATCAGCCACCTCTAGGTCGCACCAACAACCAAAACGCAACAAGGGGCTCCCCCGCTCATCAAACGGGAGAGCCCCTACTCACATCTATTTATCAGCCCACCCGGCTCTCCAGACCAAAAAGCGAACGAGCAAAGCGACGTTCGCAAGCAACGTTACCCAAGGCCCCGGACAGGCGCCATGGACAACGTCGATCGCGAGTTCCGCACGAGCCGGAGAGCACTTAATGTGCTCTCCGTGCGAGCAGGACTGTCCGAGCAGGCGACGTTGTCCAAGGCGCCTGTCCGGGGCCGCCGAGATTACGACAGCTTGACGATCGGCGCAAAGCCCTTCATGAGCTTTTTGGTCTGGCCGGTCTTTTCGAATTGAACCTCGATCATGTCTCCGGCGACCGAGATCACGGTACCCGTGCCAAAGGTCTTGTGGCTCACGGTATCGCCCGCGGCAAAGTCCTGCGACGCGCTGGCGCGATCGACCTTGCGCTCCACCGTCGGCGACACCTTGGACGACGGCTTTTTGGCTCGCGGCGCGCCCAAGCCAAAGGTCGAGGCAACACGGCCGGCGTCGGGCGAGACCCCACGATGGCGCTCGGTCCCATAGCTGCTGCCGCCAAAGAAATCGTCGAAGCTCGATCCGCCGCGCGAACCGGAACCGCCGGTCGAGCGCGTATGCGAGCCAAACACCTTGCCGCCATACATATCCGAGCCCATGCCCGAGCCAAAGGTGCCGTGACGGTCGCCGCGTTTCTCCCAGCCCGTGCCCTCAAAACCGGCAGAACCGATACCGCTAAACTCGATATCCTCAAACGGAATCTCGTTGAGGAAGCGCGAGCGCGGGTTGGCAGAGGTCGAGCCGTAAGTGCGACGCGTGGCCGCATAGGTCAGGAACAGGCGCTTGCGAGCACGCGTGATGGCGACGTAGGCCAGGCGACGCTCTTCCTCGAGCTTGCCCGGATCGTCACTACCGCCAAAGTCGTGCACGTGCGGGAAGATACCCTCCTCCATGCCGGCCACGAACACCGCGGGGAACTCCAGGCCCTTAGCGGAGTGGATGGTCATCATGGTGATGGCATGTGTCTCGCCGGCCAGGGAATCCAAGTCGGAGCGCAGGGCCAGCCACTCCATGAGTGCCGGCAGTGCCTTACAGGTGAGCGGACCGTAGGTGCGCTCGATCTCGTCGGCATGCACGGCGCCCGCCGGTAGCTCTGTTGGCACGGCATACGCGTTGCCCGCGATGGCGGCGGCCAGGGCATCCTGCGGCGAGAGCGCCGGGGCGGCTAGGCTATCGAGCGGATTGGAGCCCGCGGCGTCACGAGCGCCGACAAGTGCCTCAAACGAGGATGCCGGAGCGGACGGCTCCGGCTCGGACGCGGGCGCACTCACCACGACGGACTCGGACTCGGCGACGGACGGCACGTCGGCAACACCGGCCGCGCGCAGCTCTTCTAGACTCTCGAGCGTACCCTCGATATCCTCGTGCGCCTCCTCAAATTCGGCGGCGACGCCCAGGAATTCCTGGATGTTCTCGGCGCGGCTCTCGGACTCCATGGTGCCCTCGGCGCGAAACGCCTGCAGCAGGCCCGTCCTATCGACAATCATCTCGACGACGTCCTTGAGCTCGCCGTCCATGCGGCGGCCCTCGCGCACCAGCGCCACAAAACTCGACAGGCCGTTGCGCACCTTGGCACTAAACATGCCCGTCTCGGCTGTTGCGATCTCGCAGGCCTGGAAGAACGAGCAGCGGTTGTCGCGCGCCAGCTGCTCGATCTTTTGGATCGAGGTGGAGCCGATGCCGCGGCGCGGCGTGTTGATGACGCGCTTGACGCTCATCTCGTCGGCCGGGTTCACGATCATCTTGAGGTAGGCCATGACGTCGCGAATCTCGGCGCGGTCGAAGAATCGCGTGCCGCCGACGATCTTGTAGGGCACGCCCGCGCGCAGGAACATATCTTCGAGGATACGCGACTGGGCGTTGGTGCGGTAGAACACGGCGATATCGTCGTAGCTTGTACCCTTGGCATGCAGCTTTTCGATCTCGCCGGCAATCCAGCGACCTTCGTCGCGCTCGTCGCTTGCCTGGAAAGCCTGAATCTTCTCGCCATCGCCCTCGGCCGTAAACAGGCGCTTGTCCTTGCGCTGCGAGTTGTGACGCACCACGGCGTTGGCGGCGCTCAGGATATGACCCGTAGAGCGATAGTTCTGCTCCAGCTTGACGGTCTTGCAGTTTTTAAAGTCCTTCTCGAAGTCCAAGATGTTGGTGATGTCGGCGCCACGCCAGCTGTAAATGGACTGGTCATCGTCGCCCACGACCATAAGGTTTTGGTACTTGGCGGCCAGCAGGTTGGCGATCTCGTACTGGACGTGGTTGGTGTCCTGATACTCGTCGACGCTAATGTAGCGGAAGCGCTCCTGGTACTTGTCGAGCACCTCGGGGCGGGTGCGCAGTAGCTCGAGCGTGCGCACGAGCAGGTCGTCGAAGTCCATCGCGTTGGCGGCGCGCAGGCGGCGCTCCAGCTCCAGGTAGACTTGCGCGGCCTTTTTGTCGTTGGGGCTATCGGCGCTCTTGAGCATGTCCTCGGGCCCGATCATGGCGTTTTTAGCAGAGCTGATCTTGCTGCGGATCATGTTGATGGGGAACTGCTTTTGCTCGATGCCGAGCGCCTGCATAATGTCGCGCACCATGCGCTTTGAGTCGTCGTCATCGTAGATGGTGAATTGACCGGTATAGCCCAGCAGGTCGGCGTCCTCGCGCAGCATGCGCACGCACATGGCATGGAAGGTGCACACCCACATGCCACGAGTGCCGCTGGGGATGAGTGCCGCCAGACGCTCGCGCATCTCGGCCGCAGCCTTGTTGGTAAACGTAATGGCAAGAACCTGCCAAGGCTTAACGCCCAGGTCGCCGAGCATATGTGCGATGCGGAAGGTCAAGACGCGGGTCTTGCCCGAGCCGGCGCCGGCGAGCACCAGCAACGGGCCCTCGGTGGACAGGACCGCCTCGCGCTGGGCGGGATTAAGGCTGTCGATGTCGACGAGCGGCTTGATAGGCTTGGGCGCCGGCGCGGGAGCGTCATAGATGTCGAGCGGAACGAGCTCGGGCTCCGGCGCAGCGGGGGCGGTGTATGCATCGAGCGGCACGGGTTCCGGCGCGGGCGGCACGGGTACCGCGGCGTTCTTTTCCCAGGGCAAGGGCTGGGTCATGGGCGACTCCTCATCTGACAGACGGCGCGCCTGCGGGCAGCGCCATAGTTTGAGCCGTACCAGTATACCGAGCCGCGCGGACACCGACGCAAATCACACCACGACTCCGTGCGCCGCCGTCAGGCCCGCCCCATCGCCCAAAAAAGAGGACGGCATAGACCTTTTGGTCATGCCGCCCTCTTTGAATGACAAGTTGTCGCTCTGGCCGCCGCGCAGCGTCAACCAAGTTACAGGCCGAGCATGGGCTCCAGAACGAAGAAGTATGCGAGCACTACGATGCCCAGGATGATGCGGTAGACTCCGAAGCACTTGAAGTCGTGACGGCGGACGAAGCCCATGAGCCACTTGATGGCGATGAGCGAAACCACAAAGGCCACAACGCAGCCCACGCCCAAGATGGCGATCTCGTTGGTGCCGAACGTGCCGCCCTTGATGAAGTACTTGACCAGCTTGAGCGCACTCGCGCCAAACATAACGGGAATAGCCAGGAAGAACGTAAACTTAGACGCCACCGAGCGCGTGCAGCCCAAAAGCAGGCCGCCGATGATGGTAGAACCGGAGCGAGACGTACCAGGCACCAGCGAAAGCACCTGGAAGCAGCCGATACCCAGCGCAGTCTTCCAGCTGAGGTCCTCGAGCGTGGCGATGGAACCAAAGTCCAGATTCTCGTCATCGTCCTCATCCTCAGCGGTAGCCGTGGGGGGCGCCGCAAAGTGCGCACCGGCGGGACGTCCACCCGACACCACAGCACGCGAACCAAACGAACCGGCAACGGCCATTTCCTCGCGCTTGCTCGCGCGCCAGTTCTCGATCACGATAAACAGCACGCCGTACACAATGAGCGCCAGCGCCACGACGGGAGCGTTGTAGAAATGCTCCTCCATCCAGTCGTTGAGCGGCAGGCCGATCGCCGCCGCAGGAATGCAACCGAGCACAATCTTGCCCCACAGCACCCAGGTGTCGCGACGGCCCTCCTTGCCCTTGCTGGGCGAGAACGGGTTGAGCTCGTGGAAAAACAGCACGCAGACGGCCAGAATGGCGCCGAGCTGAATCACGACCAGGAACATATTCCAGAACGTCTCGCTCACGTTCATCTTGACGAACTCGTCCACCAAGATCATGTGGCCCGTCGACGAAACGGGCAGCCATTCGGTGATGCCCTCGACCAGGCCCATGAAGGCAGATTTTAGAAGCTCGATAATATCCAAAGGGACCCCCTCGTTAGACACCCGCCGGTAGATGTTCTGCGGACGATGCGGGCGATGTCCCATTATCAACCGTTGGCGGTGCGACCGCGCCTACCCTTACCAAAAAACTCGCCCGTTCACAGAATTGCGAGCAGTTAAACCGAAATCCTTGGGTATAACTGCAACAAGATAAAGTGTCCGGCGGTCAACGCACCCGCGCCCGCCCGACGCACGAGCCCCGCGCCCGTGCGATAGACCAAGGAGGAAACCATGAACGAGGGTTACACCAAGGTATTTGTTTCACTCGACGGTACTGAGCAGCAGGATTTTGTGCTCGCACGCGCCATCAAGGTCGCCGCGAACAACGGCGCCAAGCTGATTATCGGCCACGTTATCGATTCCACGGCGCTCGAGAGCGCCGGCTCCTATCCGGTCGATTTGGTCAACGGTCTGGAGGAGGCCTTTAAGAACTCCATCGAAAAGCAGCTCGAAGAGGCCAAGGCCAATCCCGATATTCCCGAGGTCGAGGTCATGATACGCGCCGGTCGTATTCGCGAGACGCTCAAAGACGAGATGCTCGACGTGGTCAAGCCCGACCTGGTGCTCTGCGGCGCTCGCGGCCTGTCCTCGATCAAGTATGCGCTTCTGGGTTCGATTTCGACGTTCCTGCTGCGCAATACCGACTGCGACATTTTGGTCGTAAAGTAGCGTTGCTCCCACCGGCCGCGGGGCCTGCGGGGTTTCCACGGGCACGTCCTCGCCGCGTTGCGGCTGCGGGATGTGCCCTTAGGAAACCCCTCCCGGCCTCGCGGCCTTCGCAGCCTTACTTCAGCGAGTTGGCTGATAAAAGATGGCGTGCCGCCCCGTTTGGGGCGGCACGTTTTGTTTGGGCTGCACGTTTTTGTTTTGGGAGATCCATTTGAGCCTCATAGTTATGTTCACGTTCGGGAACATAACGCCAGTTGCCTTAGCTAAGTTCACGTTCGGGAACATAGCCGTCCGCAGCGCAAGACGGCCCGGCTACTCAAAGTATTGGAACTTGTTCGTCGAGAAGGCGAACGTTACGACAAAGCCTTCGCCGGAGTCGGATGCCGCCGTGACGTCGATGCCCATCTTGGAGCATAGGCGCGCCACCAGGTAGAGGCCGATGCCCGTTGCGCGCTTGGTGGTGCGGCCGTTGTCGCCGGTAAAGCCCTTCTCGAACACGCGTGGCAGGTCTGCCGCACACACGCCGCAGCCGTTGTCCGCAACGGTGAGCTCGATGCGCTCGCTCGCCAGGCCCTCGTCCAGTAACGCGCCCGAAAACACGATCTTCGCGCCGTCCTCGCGCGCATATTTAATGCTGTTCTGAATGAGCTGGCCCAGGATAAACTCGAGCCATTTTTCGTCGGTAAAGACCTCGAAGTCGAGGTTCTCGCACACCGGAGCCACGTGCGCCGCAATGAGCTCGCGCGCGTTGGCCTTAATCGCACCCGTCACCAAGGTCTTAAGGTCCCAGCGGCGAATCAGGTAGTCGCGCTCCACGACTTCCGAGCGCGCGTAGTACAGCGCCTGGTCGATATAGCGTTCCACGCGAGCCAACTCGCGACCCAGGTCATCGACACGTGTTGGGTCATCTGCGCCGCCGTCGAGGTTTTCCAGAATCAGGTGAGCCGCCGCCAGGGGCAGCTTGGCCTCGTGGACCCAGCTCTCGATATAGTCGCGATAGTCTTCGGTCTGACGCCGGCCCTCGGCAACCTCGTCGCAGGCGGCTTTGCCCACCCGGCACAGGACCTCGTACTCGAGCTCGCCCTCGGCATAGGTTGGGCATTGCACCATCTCCTGCACCCATGCGGGACTCTCGAGCTCCTCTGCCGCGCGCTCCAACTGACGCAGAAAACGGCGACGGCGAGCGTACTCGATCACGATGCCGAGCATACCGAAGATAAAGGACACGCCAACCGCCACGACCACGATAGAAACGGGTGCGCCGGCGACCGTCAGCACAAAGCAGCTCAGCAGCACGCCGCACGTCCACACGGCGACGGGAAGCAGTGCATCTTTAAAGAACTTGCCAAACGACATAGCCGGCCCCTAGACCGAATAGCCTTGGCCGCGATGCGTCGTCAAATACCCCTTGATGCCGATTTTTTCGAGCGTGGTGCGCAGGCGGTTGATGTTGACGGTGAGCGTATTGTCGTCCACGAAGGCGTCGGAGTCCCACAGGTCCTGCATGATGGCCGAGCGCGAGACGATCTTGCCCGCGCGGCTCAGGAGCAGCGAGAGAATGCGCAGCTCATTTTTGGTGAGCTCGGTGCTGTCGCCGGTCGCCGTGTTGGTGACCATAGAGCGGGCGAGGTCGAGCTCCAGCCCCTTGTGGACGAGCGCGCTGCGCTCGCCTGACGCCGCGGTGCGACGCAGCAGTGCGTTGATGCGCGCCACGAGCACG
The DNA here is from genome assembly GCF_003465485.1 of Collinsella sp. AF11-11. NCBI lineage: Bacteria > Bacillati > Actinomycetota > Coriobacteriia > Coriobacteriales > Coriobacteriaceae > Collinsella > Collinsella sp. AF11-11. Next base: position 12,633 of record NZ_QSAS01000017.1, read on the forward strand.
CGCGCGCTATAGGGCTTGGGAACAAAGTCGTCCGCGCCGAGCGTCATGGCCATGACCTCGTCGATCTCGGTCGTGCGCGAGGTGAGGACGATGATGGGGACCTCGGATTCGCGGCGAACCTCGTGGCAGATATGCTGGCCGTCCTTGACGGGAAGCGTGAGGTCGAGCAGTACCAGGTCGGGCGCGGCGGCGAGAATATCGCGCGAGACATGCTCGAACGATTCGCAGGCCTCGATTTCAAACCCGGCGCGGGCAAGGATGTCGACAAGCTCACGACGAATGGGCTCGTCGTCCTCAACGATATAGATTAGCGCCATGGATTCCGCTCCCCTCTTGATTGTCTTGCCACCATTATGGCTGCGAAACTGCAGGTGCGCGCCACGCACGTCGCCAAGGTGACAGAATTGTTCGCGAGCGGGGGCGTTTTGTCCGCCTCGCACTCGCAGCGGTGGCGGGAACCAAAATGATTCTTTAATCCCCGTCCCAGAATAATCATTTAGCGGCGGGCGCGAAGCTTTTCGTAGCCGTCGACAAAGAAGGCGACCGTGGCGGCGTCGGCCTCGGCGGCGTCCGTCTCGGTTGCGGGGACCACGCCGTGCTCGTCGCTCACCAGGAACAGCGCGCCCTTAAGCTGCGCGGGAATATCTACGCGCGTGACCGGGATGCCCTTGGTCTGGGCCAGCTGCTCGATGAGCGTCGCCGTGCCGCACAGGCACTCGTCCGCCGGCGCCACAAAGGCGAGTTCGCCGTTGTTGACGGCGGCGAGCAGCTCGGGCGCCACGCCGGTCTCGTCGGCTTCGGAGCGGGCCTCGGCGGAGCGGGCACGCAGCGCCTTGGCCGACGTATCGGCGAGCGGCTCGTACTCCCCCACTGTCATGGCGGCGTTGCCGTTGATGTCGATCACCAGCATGAGCACACCGTCGTGTGCGGTGTAATCGCCCTCGGCTAGCGACCACTCAACGTGCTGCTTGGCCCAGCTGAGCATGTTATGGGTAAGTAGCTCGCCCTGCACCAGGCGCTCGGACAGCGCGCGGATGTGGCGGTTGAGCATGGGCACCTTTTTATTGGACATGCGCCAACGGCAGACAAGCGCGGGCTTGTCGAGCGTGAACTTCTCGACCGCCTCCTGATTGGCGCAAAAGTCCTCGTACGCACGCTGATCCTCGGCATTGCCAAACAGCTCGGCATCATCAATCTGGGGCATGGTTGTACCTTTCGTGTTAGTCATTCCGTCCTCTTATACCAAAAAGACGGCCCTCCAAACGGAGCGACCGTCTTTTGCAGAGATTATTTTAGAAGCGAGGCGGTCCAAGGGACGAGATAACATCCCATCCTCCCCAGTCAACCTAACAGGTCGGCGAGGGTTGCCCAGGTGCCGCAGATTGCCGTGAAAGAGGAGCGACGCGTACTTGGGTACGCGAGCGACGAATGAGCGGCAAGGTGCGGTGGTTGGGCAAGCCGCAGCGCCACCTCCCTACTTAATGGCGGAAGTGGCGGGCACCCGTGAAAACCATCGCAATATTGTGCTCGTTGCAGGCCTGGATGCTCTCGTCGTCACGCTTGGAGCCGCCGGGCTGGATGATGCAGGTCACGCCGTGCGCGGCAAGCACGTCGACGTTGTCGCGGAACGGGAAGAACGCGTCGCTTGCGCAAGCAAAGCCGCCCTTCTCCACGCCCTCGCGCTCGCAGAAGTCCTCGGCACGCTCGCAGGCAAGCAGTGCAGAGTCAACGCGGTTAGGCTGACCCGGGCCCATGCCAATGCCGGCCTTGCCCTTGGAGACCAGGATAGCATTGGACTTGACGCCCTTGCAGACCTTCCAGGCAAACTCGAGCTCGGCCATTTCGGCATCGGTGGGCTTGCGGTCGGTGGGGAACGTAAAGGTCGCGGGATCCTCGGTCACGTGGTCGACTTCCTGCACCAGCATGCCGCCGTCGATGGAGCGCAGCTCCACTTGGGCACCGTGGTCCACGCCGCCGGTAGCCAGCACGCGCAGGTTGGGGCGCTTGGCCATGCGCTCGAGCGCCTCGGCGGTATAGCTCGGGGCGATGATGACCTCGACGAACTGCTTGTTCTGATCGGCAAAGTGCTCAACCAGCTCAAAGGGAACCTCGCGGTTGCAGGCGATGATGCCGCCGAAGGCGCTCTTGGGATCGCAGGCGAAAGCGCGGTCGTAGGCGGCCGTGATGTCCTCGGCAACGGCGGAACCGCAGGGGTTCTGATGCTTGAGGATCACGCAGGCCGGCTCGTCGAACTCGCGGACCAGGTTCCAGGCGGCATCGGCGTCCAGATAGTTGTTGTAGCTGAGCGGCTTGCCCTGGATCTGCTCGGAGCCCACAAGCGGGAACTGAGAGCTCGCGGTGTTCTCGCAGCCCTCGGCAAAGCGGTAGACCGTAGCCTTTTGCTGAGGATTCTCACCATAGCGCAGGTCGTCGACCTTCTCCAGCGAAATCTCGAGCTTGGCAGAGGTGTCCGCCACGTCGCTTGCCTGGGCGGCAAGCCAACGGGAGATAGCCGTGTCGTAGGCGGCGGTGGTCTGGTAGACCTTCACCTGCAGGCGACGACGGGTGGCAAGCGTGGTGCAGCCACCGGTCTCGCGCATCTCGGCCAGGACGGCATCATAGTCGGCCGGGTCGGAGATGACGGTAACGCTCGCGGCGTTCTTGGCGGCAGAGCGCAACATGGAGGGGCCACCGATGTCGATGTGCTCGATGGCATCCGCAAAGGTGACCTCGGGGTTGGCGACGGTCTTCTCGAACTCGTACAGGTTGACGACGACCAGGTCGATCAGCTTAATGCCGTGCTGGGCGGCCTCCTGCATGTGCTGCTCGGAATCGCGGCGGGCCAGCAGCGCGCCGTGAACCTTGGGGTGCAGGGTCTTAACGCGGCCGTCCATCATCTCGGGATAGCCCGTGAACTCCTCGATGGGGGTTACGGGAACGCCCGCGTCCTCGATGGCACGAGCCGTGCCGCCCGTAGAGATGATCTCGACGCCAAAGTCATCGACCAGCGTCCGTGCGAAATCGACGACGCCCGTCTTATCGGTAACCGAGATCAACGCGCGCGCGATCTTCACATCAGATCCCATGCAGTCCTCCTGTCTGGTACGCCGCCGTGCTCTGTGAGTCGGTGATACGTCGATCTGCAGCGCTCGCGCAGCGGCATTGAAAATACTGATTCAATGTAGCGCATCGAGCGCATCGATGCACCCCGCAACGGGCGCATGTGCAGAAAAAGTTTGCGAGCAGAGGGGATGGGCACGGCACCGGGCACGGTGAGTTCATGGAACACAGGGGCACCATAATTAGATGCCAATAGCGTGGTAGAACTGTGCTCGATATGCATCCGCAAAAGAAAGAGGCACCATGGTCTCGCGGGTTCTCTACCGACCGTTTGATACCGAAGACTTCGACGCCATCGCGCTGATTCTGCAGCAGCTTTGGCATAACAATTCGGATAACGATGAGTACAACCGCCTCGAGGCCGCGTGCGACCTCGCCCATTGCCTTTCGTCATCGACGTTTTCGCAGGTTGCCGTAATCGACGGTCAGGCGCGTGGCATTGCGCTCGCGCGCGCGGGACAGAGTTCCGGCGCCACCGTTAAGGAACACTGGATGGATACCGAACGCGCGCTGCTTTCGCAGATGCGCGAGCTGGAGCCCGATGTCTGCGCCGAGTATCTCTCGTTTGTGCGCGCAACCATCCGAACCAACAACCGCCTGCTCGAGAGCAGCCCGTTGCCGCACGACAACGAAGTCACGCTGCTCGCCGTCGATCCCGATGTCCACGGCCTGGGTGTAGGCTCAGTGTTGCTCGATGCCGCGGTCTCGTACCTGTCCTCGCGCGGGGCGACAAGGGCGCACCTGTACACCGACTCCAACTGCTCGTGGAAGTTCTACGAGTTGCACGGCTTTAAGCGCACGGCCACGCACCGCGCCAACCGCGAAGAGCGTCGTCACGACATGCCGCGCGAAAGCTTTCTCTACGAACTCGACCTAACAGCCTAGCCCAAGCAGCCACACCTAGTCATTTAAGAACGTCCCCAATGACTGATCCCCAACAACTAGTCATTTAAGTCTGTCCCCAATGAGTGGCCTAGGGGGTTTGTAGATAGCCCTGGTCAAAAAACATCAAATATGAGTACTGTTACCTTTTTAGTAGCAGCGATTTGGGGCATTTTTGATGCTTATAGGCATGACGACCAGCTGCACGAGCTGACATAACTCCCCAAATGTTCAATAAAATGGGCTCCTAACGAGAAGTACTCTCATTAGGAGCCCATTATTATGTGCAAACATATGTGACCAACGCAGCAACAGTACTCATATTTGGCATTTTTTGTCCACTGTCCCTTGCGCGAAGGTCCGCAGCGGAAAGTTTGACCCGTTTCGATGCACAAAAATGGGATGAATCTTCCCTGGCAACCGCCCAGAAAGATCCACCCCAAAGCAAGCGCTCGCTAGAACGTTCCGCCGCCGCCTCCGCCGACGCCGCCACCGCCGCCACCGGAAAAGCCGCCGCCGCTGCCGCCGCTCGAGCTATCGGAACTCGAAGCCAGCTCGCGGATGGTCTCGTGATACACCTCGTTGAACGAATCGAGCGGAGACTCGTTGCCGTAGTGATGGTAATACCACCAGTAGCAGGGGTAGTTGTCGTAGAAATCGTCGCTGTTGCGCAGATCCGCAGGCACGGCCTCGGCCAGCTGTCGCAGCACTTCTTTCGAAACGCCCAGGGCAACGCCCATCACCAGCAGTTTGTTCCACAAGATTAGGTCGCTGGGGATAGCCTCCTTCAGGCGCGTAAAGTCCTCGAGCCAATGCTTGAGCGCCTTGCAGCGAGCCGCCACCTCGGCGCCCTCCGGCGTGTAACGGCGGAAGGTGCAGCTCAGGACAAAGCCCACGATCGTAACGGGGATCGAGATCATAGCGGCACCGACGTTGGCATCCGCAAAGTCGGTATAGAACAGAGAGCCCAGAATGCCAAAGACAATGATGATGCCGAGAACCAGGCCGGCCACCATCGCGATAGTGCCATCCGATGCAATAAGCTCGCGCGCCTCCAGCTTGCCCTTAACTGTGCTCTGATAGTCCTCGAGCTTGTCGCCAACAGATGTGGTGCGCTCGCTAGCGTACTCCTCCAACTCGCTAAACGTGCGCGAACGGACTCCGTCCTTATCGGGCTTAACGCCAGCAAAGAAGACCTTGAGCACGTCGCGATCGATGCCGTCCTTCTTGGCAGCCTTCCAGGCCTCGTCGGTCACTGTGATGCGATACGTCTGCTCCTCTTTTTCGCGACGGAGCAGACCCTTCTTCTTGGTCTCGGTCGCTTCTTCCAGCTTGATCACGCGGTCGTCGGTGAGCTTCATAAGTGTGGCGATATATGCCTGATCGGGCACGTCGTTCCAGCTCATGAGAGCTGCAAGCACCGCGGGATGGTCGGCCGAGGGCACATCGCGGAAGTACTCGTCCTGGAAGAGTGGCTTGGGCTTGGGCCTGCGCAGCTTAAGCATCACGATCACACCGGTATAGGCAACCGCCACGACAACACACACCACGGCAATCGCGCCGGCAACCGCACGCGCGTGCTCACGGCGAGCGTTGGCCTCGTCGGCCCATTCCTTCTCTTCGCTCAGAATCGTCGACATGCGCTCTTCGCTCGAGGCGGCGAGCTGCGGCACCCAGTCGTTGGGGAAGGCGATGCGTGCCTCGGCGAATTCTCCCTCATGCACGCAGGGAATGGTATAGGTGACCATGGGCTCGTCCGCATCGAGTGACACGTCGCCCGTCAGCGGGCCGTGGCCCCATGCGCGGAAGTTATCGCCCTTGACGGCGGCCGTCCCGGCAGCGGCATTTGCAAAGTAGACTTCCATCTCGACGTCATCGGAGTCCGCAGACCAGCCGTCACCCACAAATTTCCAGTAGAGCTCGGCGGTATCGGCCCAGTTCATAACCGCACCGGTCATGGAATAACTCACGTAGTAGATTGCGCTGTCGCCGCTCTCGTGAGGGCTGAACACCTTAATCTTTACGCCGTCGTCGGACTGTTCCACCGTGTAAACGCCGTCGTCGCCTTTGTTTGCGCTGTCGACCTTGTTAAACGCAGTGTCGTCTTCCTCGACGCTTAGCACATTGACGACCACCGAGCCGCCTTGCTGGTTAGAGCCTGTATTGATATCCCAATACACGCCGTTGATGTCGTCGTCGAAATCGAACTGGCGTCCCTCGACAACGGTCAGCGAGCCATCGGCCTCAACCGTGGCGCCGATGTAGGTTTGGCTCATGGAGTAGCCGTCGGCGTGCGCGGCGGCAGGCAGCAGCAACAACGCAAGCGCGACGAGTGCGCAGACGGAAGCGAATCGCGCAAACAGGCGGCGCTGCCGACAGGGCTGGGCAACGGGGGCGTTCATAGGCACATCCTTTGTCTGTGGTACCAGTAGCGTCATTGTCCCACGTTTGCGGGCTCATGTGACGAACATCTAGGCCAGCGGAGTATCAAACGGGACGAAAGTCACGTCCACGGCCGGCACTTGGGGACGTTCCTTATCTGCCGGCAGTCTGGGACACTCCTTGCCATGGCCCGCGCCAGCAGCAGACACCACTTCACAGCTCCGTCACAGGTGTAGCGGCTTTGTGTGGGCGCGGCATGCGCTGATTGAGCCGCCAGTTGAGGGGCATAAAGCAGTTGAGCGAAAACGGTTTGCCCCTTTGCCGTCCGCTCGAGGATCATGTCCCCCTTTTCCGCGGAAACCCCGGCAGTTGCGAAGAGCTGCCGGGGTTTCTGTCGTTTGAGGGCTAAATTGATTGACGACGATTAAGGTGCCGAGCCGGTGGTCCGGCACGCGCAACGCGCGGCCTCAGCAACTTGCAGGCCACGGCAGCGTCTCCCCCACCGCGCCCCGCGCTATACTCGTCCGCATGGACATCAACGCACGCAACATAGCAACAACCGCCGCCGACGCGCCAACGACGCCGGCCGCTCCCGCGCCCGTCGTGGGGCGCTTCGCCCCGTCGCCCTCGGGCCGTATGCACCTGGGCAACGTGTTCAGCTGCCTGTGCGCATGGCTTTCGGCCCGCAGCCAGGGCGGCAGCATCGTGTTACGCATTGAGGACCTGGACGATCGCTGCAAGCGCCCGGAACTTGCCGCCCAATTGATTGACGACCTGGCCTGGCTGGGGCTGGAGTGGGACGAAGGCCCCTACTACCAGCACGACCGCCTAGACCTGTACGAGAGCGCCTTGCGCCGGCTGAAAGACGCCGGCCTCACCTATCCCTGCTTTTGCACACGCGCCGAGCTCCACGCCGCGAGTGCACCGCACGCGAGCGACGGCACGCCCATCTACCGTGGCGCCTGCCGAAGTCTTTCGGCCGAGGAGGTGGCCCGCCGCAGCGCCCTGCGCGCCCCGGCCACACGTCTGCGCGTGCCCACCGTCGACGACCTCGCAGACGACGTGATCGAATTTGTGGATCGCACGTACGGCGCCCAATGCGAAGCACTCGCCACCGAGTGCGGCGACTTTTTGGTGCGCCGCAGCGACGGCGTGTTTGCCTATCAGCTAGCCGTGGTGGTCGACGACGCTGCCATGGGCGTCACCGAGGTCGTGCGCGGATGCGACCTGCTGGGGTCCACACCGCGCCAGATCTATCTGCAGCACCTGTTGGGACTGCCCACGCCGCACTACGGACATATTCCGCTGCTCATGGCACCGGACGGCCGCCGCCTTTCCAAACGAGACCGCGATCTGGACCTGGGCGAACTCCGCGCCCGCTTTGGCACGCCCGAAGCGCTGCTGGGCTGGCTCGCCGGGCAAACGGGCATCGCGCCGGACACCACGCCGCGCTCTGCCGAGCGGCTGGTCGAGCACTTTAGCTGGGATGTTATCCGCGCGCACCGAGAGAACATCGCTGTAACGGCCGAGTAGCCAAATACGCCCCACCCCTACGCAACATCCCAAGGCTGGAGTTCGTCGCCCAGGCGAACGATGCAGTCGTAGAGCACGGTATGGCGCTCGGTCGGGTTGGCATCCCGATGAAAATGCCCGTAGTACCAGCGCTTGTAGTCCAAGCGGTCTTCCAACTCGTCAAAAAATGCCGTAAGTCGATCGACGGCGGGGCAATTCCAGCCGGGCGCCGGATAGAGCGTGGGCGAAAGCATGCGCGTAGAGCAGGTGTGGGTGACCACGTAGTCGACCTTCCAGGCCACGCTGTCGAGCTTCGTCCGTGTCTCCTCAAAGTTGCGCTCGTCCGGCAACTCCTGCGGCCACCAGCTGGAATACGGAATGCGGTATTCCTTGTCCACGCTCGTGGCGCCGCCCATGATAAAGACCGTTGAGCCGTCGAGTTCAAAAACCTCGCCGCGCGTCAGGCGCCGTATGGGCGAGGTGTCCGACAGGCGCTGTGTCAGTCCGCCGTGCCACAACTCCATGGGTCGCTCCGCCCAGTGGTCGAAACGTTCGTGATTGCCGTCGACGAACAGCACGGTATAGGGGCGCGACTCCAGCCAAGCGATGTCGGCGCACTCCTCGGCAGAGAAATCCCACGGAAAGCCAAAGTCGCCGGCAATGATGAGATAGTCGTCGCTCGTCAGGCTTTCCCCAAGATCCCAATCGCGCAGCTTTTGCATGTCGAGGCCGCCGTGAATATCGCCCGTCACATAGACCGTCATCGGATCACCACTTCCCTGTAAGTCGCTAGCCCACATTCTGCACGATCACTAAGCCAACCGTTCCAGCCCTTCCATCCTTTAGGACCTACCCCTCGCTCTTCCATCCAAACGGGTCAAGCACCCAAAAAACCAGATCGAGCACGCCGCTGGTCATCATGGCACCGGCAAGGGCCATGCAAACATGCAGAGAACTGGCACTTCGGAGCACGTCAAATGGTCCCAGAACAGCCAGCAGCGCGACCGCCACGCCGGCCGCGCACAGCACAAGACACGGCCCTGCGTCCTTGACGCACTTCTTTGCAAGGTGCTTGGTGTTGCCACTCATCAATATCGAACTCCTTAGAGGGTCGTTTTTCAGATGCATGCCGCCGCGACGGAGCATGGCGGCAGGGTAAGTGTCACATATCGTGCGGACATCAATGGAGAAACCTCCTGCTCGACCAACCCTTGACGCCGTTTTGCATCGGTACCCCATCCCCCGCTATCGGGCTCTATTACTTTTTCCGCGAAGTGAGCGTCTGTTTTTGGACCCCTGGAGCATCCGCATTTTTCAACGGCATAAACGCAGGATTCTGGCATCAAAACCGCAGAGAACGGCGCCCTCAAAGTGTCAATGCTTCGGGGGTCCGATTTTGCTCGTTCACTTCTCGGGAAAAGTATTAGACCTCGCCGCGGGCCACTAATAATGACCCCTCTATACACACCCAAAAACTCATCCAACATTAATCTTGGCTCAAGAATCGCTTAATCTATAACCTGCACTATAGAGTTCGACCAAGGGCGGGGCGGCGCAACGCAAACCGCCGAACGCAACGCTCGCGCCCGAGCAAATTGCCCGGCGTCGCGCCCATCGAACGAAAGGACAGGTCATGGACGACCTCGAAAAAGTTGAAACCATCCGCACCAAGTGCAACGTGAGTTACACCGATGCCAAGGCGGCGCTCGACGCTGCCGACGGCAACGTTTTGGATGCCATCATTTGGCTCGAGTCGCAGGGCAAGACCCAGACCACGTCGGCGCATGCCGCCACCGAGCCCGCGCCAGTCGATGAGCCCTCTGCCGAGATGGTCGCCGCGCAGGTCGCTTACGAAAAGTCGAGCGAAAAGACCGACTTCTCCAAGAAGATGGACAGCGTGTGGGAGTACCTCAAAAAGCTCTTCCGCCTGAGTCTGGACACCAAGTTTATCGCCACGCGCCGCGATGCGATCATCCTCAACATTCCCATCCTGATCCCCATCGTCGCGCTGTTTGCCTGGGGCGCCACGATATGGCTGATGCTGATTGGCCTGTTCTTTGGCATGCGCTACCGCATCGACAGCGACGGTGATGTACCCGGCAGCATCAATAACCTGATGGATCACGCCGCCGACGCCGCAGACGACATCAAGCAAAATCTCAACGACGACAAGTAATCGCAGACGGGGGCACGTATGGCACGAATCCTGATTGTAGAGGACGAGGAGAAAATCGCCCGCTTTGTGACGCTCGAGCTGGAGCACGAGGGTTACCAGGTAGAGCACGCCGCCGACGGCCGCACCGCCGTGGACCTGGCGCTGGAGCGCGACTACGATCTGATTCTGCTCGACGTACTGTTGCCGCAGCTCAACGGTATGGAAGTGCTGCGGCGCATCCGCAAGCACAAGGATGTGCCGGTGATTATGGTCACCGCGCGCGATGCCGTGATGGACAAGGTGGCTGGGCTCGATGCCGGCGCCGACGATTACCTGACCAAGCCGTTTGCGATTGAGGAGCTGTTCGCACGGATCCGCGTGGCGTTGAAGCGCTCGGAGGCCATGCGGGCGGCTTCGGGCGTAGCTGGCGTCGGCGCCGGAGCGGGCATGGCGGGCGTCGCGGGCGAGAAGGCCACCGCGATGCCCCCGGCCAGTGACATGGCCCAGACCCCTGCCTCGCCCTCCCCTGCCACACTCACCGTGGGATCGGTTGCGCTCGACCCCGACCGCCGCGAAGTCACGGTCGGCGGCTCGCCCATCGCGCTCACGGCCCGCGAGTTCGACGTCCTCGCCCTGCTTATGGCGCACGCCGGCACCGTGCTCACGCGCGAGCGCATCGCGCATGAGGCGCTAGGCTACGACTACGTGGGCGATACCAACAACGTCGATGTGCACATCGCACATTTGCGCGCCAAGATCGAAGACGCTGGCGGCGCCCGCATCATCCAGACCGTGCGCGGGGTGGGCTATGTCTGCCGCGCATAACGCCGAGGCCAAGCGCGTCACCTCCATCGCCCGCGCCATCAACTGGGGCTATATGTGGCGCCGCTTGATGAGCTACGTCTGGCTCGATCTGTTGCTGATGGTGATTGCGGCGGCGATCCTCGTCTATGGATACAACCAGACGCTGCCCGACAGCGCGTTTACCGCAGGCTGGATTCCCGGCGCCACCGTTCACGGCATGTCGCTGACGCCCGCACGCGGCTGGGACCTGACAACGCTCACCTATACCGTCGAGTTTGCGCGTACCACCAAGACCTTCCCCCTCGCGCAGGACCTCGTCGCGCTATGGCCTCTCTACCTTGTCGTTATGGGTTGGCAGGTCATCAGCGTGCTCAACATGCTCGGCGGCGCCCGCCGCGTGCGCCGCACCATGGCGCCGCTCAACGACCTTGCCTTGCGCGTGGACGAGCTCGGCCGTATGCAGCTCTCCGGCGGCAAGATGGAAACGCTGGAACAGGCCATCGAGCGCGCAAGCGTCGACTCGCCGAGCGTCACCACCGGCGACGCCGACCTGGCAAGCATCGAGGTCGCACTCAACCGCCTGCTGCGCCAGATGCAAGAGGCCAAGCTGCAGCAGATGCGCTTTGTCAACGATGCGAGCCACGAGCTGCGCACGCCCATCGCGGTGATTCAGGGCTACGTGAACATGCTCGACCGCTGGGGCAAAGACGACCCGGACGTGCTGGCAGAATCCATCACCTCGCTCAAAGCCGAAAGCGAGCATATGCAGGAGCTCGTGGAACAGCTGCTGTTTTTGGCACGCGGCGATGCCGGTCGCACCGTGCTGCGGCGCGCGAATACCAACCTGGCTGCACTGGTCGGCGAGGTTTGCGAAGAATCACAGATGATCGATGCCGGGCACACGTATCGACTGGCCTTTGACGCTGCGCTTGTCAGCGACTCGCGCTGCGATGCGTCCGTCGATGTGGCGCTTGTAAAGCAGGCTCTTCGCGTGATCGTGCAGAATGCCGCCAAGTACTCGGATGCGGGAACGCCCATCTCGTTTGGCGTAGCGCCGGATGCGGGCATGGGCACGATCGACATAAGCGTTGAGGACGAGGGTATCGGCATGAACCAGGAATCCGCAGCTCACGCGTTCGAGCGGTTCTACCGCGCCGACAACGCGCGCGATGCCGGCGCGCAGGGCTCGGGTCTGGGGCTTGCCATTGCCAAGTGGATCGTCGATAGCCATGGCGGTGTCATCGGTGTGACCTCGGTCGAAGGGGTCGGCAGCCGCTTTACGATTCGCCTGCCACGGTAGGGATGCCCCCTCGTGGATCGAGGTCTAATACTTTTCCCGAGAAGTGAACGACCATATTCGGACCCCCGAAGCATCCGCATTTTTCGGCCGCAAAATCGCAGGATTCCAGCATCGAAACTGCAGGAAACGATGCCCTTAAAGTGTCGATGCTTCGGGGGGGCTGATTTGTCTCGTTCACTTCTCGGAAAAGTATTAGACTTCGGTTTTTTGACCGTTGCAAAAGTCGATCCCTCGGCATAAATAAAGGGATAAGGCCATACGGCCCTATCCCTTTTTGCTAACTAAAGCAGCTCGTGCGCTACTCGCGGCACAGGTGCACGGCGAAGCCGGCGAACTCGCGCTTAAAGTACACGAGCTTGGTGCTACCGTCGGGCAGCAGCGCGCGCGACTCCTCGTTGACCTCGAGCCCGCGCTCGGCAAACCACTTCTCGGCCGCATCGATGTCGTTGACGGCAAAGCCAATGTGGCCCTTGGTGCCACGACCGTTCTGCTTCATAACCTCGACCAGCGAATCGTTAAAGTACGAAACCGGGGTCTCGATAACGGGCAGGCCCATCATCGTCGAGAACAGCTCCGCGATCTCCAAGGCGTCTGCCGGGTCGGCAGCGTTAATGCCCACATGGGCAACGCGCATACCAAAGAGCTCTACCGGATTGGCGTTCTGCTCACTCATGCAGGCAGCGCCTACTGAGCCATGACGTCAAGAACGGCCTTCTCGGCGGCAACGCGGTTCATGCCGGTCATGAAGGGCACGCCGCTCACGTACGGGCAGGTGAGGCCCTCGGGGGCAACGGTGGTGGCGATCAGCAGGTCGGCGCCCTCGTCGCAAGCGTCCTTGGCCTCGGAGATGGCGCACTGCACGATCTCATACTTGTCGGCGTAACCGTTGGCGTCGAGCAGGGTGGCGACCTTCTGGGCAACGAGCGTGGAAGTAGCAGCGCCAGCACCGCAAGCCAAAACGATTTTCTTCATAGGTAATGTCTCCCTTCATGGTTTACTTTAGGTAAGTGTACCGCAGCGAGCGATGGCACTCAGCCTCGATGAGCTTTTATGCCAGTTTGCTTGCGCGCTGCGTATAATACATCTAGTACGTGTTGTCATACCGCTCGCTATATGAGCGACTAAGGATCCCAATATGCCCGATTCCCGCACCCTCTGGACCGCCGTCGTTATCATCTGCATCGGCGTGTCGGTGTTCTTTAGCGTCAAAAAACGCACCACGTTCAAGCGTCTGCAGCAGCTTATGGCTGCCAAGCAGTGGGACGAGTTCGATCGTTTGCTCGACGGCAAACTCACCAGCATGCTGTACCCGCGCTACAACCGCGACTACCTGCGTCTGAACTCCTATCTGCTGCGCGAGGACCACAAGCGCGCCGATGAGATGTTCGATTTGCTGCTGGGGCTCAATCTGCCCAAGATGCAGCGCGTCGACCTGGTGATTAAGGCCTTTAACTACTATGCTGGCCAGGAGGACCGCAAAAAGTCCAAGGAGCTTCTGCACGAGATCAAGGGCTTTGAGGGCGGTCAGGCCGAGGCGGTCGCACACGAATGCCAGCTGATGTACGACACGATGATCCTCAAGCGCCACAACGACATTCCCGAGCTGGAGCGCATGCTCAAGGAAGCCGGTGACGACAAGGTTAAGAGCTGCCGCCTGGAATACCTGCTAGCCCTGCAGTACCAGAACAAGGGCGACGAGGCCAAGTTCGCCGAGTACTTGGAAAAGTCGGGCCAACACTCGATGGCCGTCAACGCGTAACGGACGGCTTGTGCTAGACTTCTAGTCTCACGGGGGCGTGGCGGAATTGGCATACGCAGGGGACTTAAAATCCCTCGCCGCAAGGATTGTGGGTTCGAGTCCCACCGCCCCTACCATATGAAGCGTTCGAGCCCGTATCCCCAAGGGATGCGGGCTCGTCTCTTTTTCACGCCGGCGGAGCTCTAAGTTGCGGTGGAATAGTTAAAAGGCGCTGAGGCTGGGGGTCCAGCCGATGGTGGGTAGCTCACCGTCGAGAACCGCGTTAATGGTGGCGGCCATGCCGGCAAGCAGGCTGTTCTCGCTTACGGTGAGCGTGTCGTAGCCGCCGGCTCGCATAAGCTCGCGAATCACCACGGCACCAGCCAAGATCACGCCCGCGCGTTTGGGCTGTACACCCGGTAGCGCGGCGATGCCTTCCGCGTCCAACACAGACATGCGCTCGATAGCGGCCGAGACCTGCTCCAGCGACAGCTCGCGTAGGTGCACAAAGCTCGAATCGTACGGTTCCAGCTCGTGGACCAGAGCCACCAGCGTAGTCACCGTGCCGCCCACCGCGACTAAGCGTTCGGCGCGCTCAAAGTCGACAGGCAGGCCCTCAAAATAGGCGGCGAACTGCTCGCCTGCCCACGCGGCAGCGGCAGCAAGCTCGCCATCCGCGGGCGGCAACGCAGAGAAAAAGCGCTCCGTCACGCGACGGCAACCGATGTCCAGCGAGCGCGTTCCCTCCAGCGCAAAGACGCCGCGCTCCGGAGCGTATACGCCCGTCGCGAGTTCCGTGGACCCGCCGCCCGAATCCGCGACGATGATGCGCTCGCCGGCAAAGTCGTGCGCCACGCCAAAAAACGTCAGGCGCGCCTCGACCTCGCCCGGAATCACCTGTGGTTTGAGCCCCAACTCGCGCAGGCCGTCCAGCAGCAGCGCGGCATTGGACGCATCGCGCGCGGCACTCGTGCACGTGGTGCAGACGCACACGGCCCCAAAGGCACGGGCCTCGTCCACAAACATGCGGCACGCAGCGAGCACACGCTCGACAGCCGCCTCGCAGAAGCGCCCCGTCGCGTCCACGCCCTCGCCCAGGTCGGTAATCTCGGTATGCTTGGACGATTCCACAATCGCTCCGCCCTCGACCTGGGCCAACACCAGTCGCGACGACACCGTTCCCAGGTCGATCGCGGCCACCTTATAGCGTTTGCAATTTGTCATTGCGGGCTCCCCTCCGGGCGCTATTTGCCGTTGGACACGACCGTCTGACCCTCGACGCCGTTAAACCCAAACAGCATGTCGAGCGCCTGGATGTACCACGGCGCGTCCTTGCCGACTTCTTCGATTTCCTTGGCCACTTCGCTGGCCTTCTTGGCGTTTGAGGACTTTTTGCTCGACGACGAGTCCGAATCGTCGTCCAAGCCTAGCACGTCAATCTTCTTCTCGCCGGGCATCACCAGGCCCAGGTCCTCGGACGCCGCGTCCTTGATACCCTCCTCCGAGAGCAGCTTGTCGACGCTTTTTTGCAGCTCATCATTGTATTGCTGGCGAATCTCGACCTGCTTGGCCAAGATATCGCTCGAACGCTTTGCCACGTACAGATCGCGCACGGGAAAATACAGGCTCACGAGCACCAGCGCCACCACGATACCGATAAACAGCGGACGCAGAGAGCCATGCGTAAAGTCATAGATCGCCTTGACCACCGCGTTGTCGTTGGCGTAATGCATAAAGTCCGAGCCCGAAAGACGACTCGAGGGTCTGCTCGATTTGTCGTGTGCCTGAGTCGAGAGACGCGATGCATGCGACGAACGCGCCGGGCGCACTGGTCCATCTGCCAAAGTATTTGATTGGGCATTGGGGCACGAGGTACTTGTCGGGCGCTGCGCGGGGCGGCCGACGCCGGCGTAGGCGGACCCACCGAGCTGCACCGTGCGCGCACGGTGCAGCGACGGCTCGCGCGAACCGGCGGAATAGTACCTGTTGTCGTAAATCTGATCCATGTGCGCCTTGTGCGGTTGAGGTTTGTTTGCGCTAAGTATTCTAGTTATAGCACGAGCACACGCAACGCCTTCGCCAGCCTTTGCTCGTCATAAAAAAGGCGCTGAGCCATATAGCCCAGCGCCCACAGCGCTTTGCGGCGTCCAGCCAAGGCGGGGCGGAACCGAGTCAGCCTCCCCCTCGCCAAATTCGCCCGTTTAGCGAATGTTGTAGAACGCGGCCTTGCCGGCGTAGCGCGCGCTGCCCTCGAGCTCGTCCTCGATGCGAATGAGCTGGTTGTACTTGGCGATACGGTCGCTGCGGCACGGGGCGCCCGACTTGATCTGGCCGGCGTTGACGCCCACGACCAGGTCGGCGATCGTGGAGTCCTCGGTCTCGCCGGAGCGGTGGCTCACGATGCAGGCGTAACCGGCCTCCTTGGCGGTCTCGATGGCCTCGAGCGACTCGGTGAGCGTGCCGATCTGGTTGACCTTGACCAGGATAGCGTTGGCGGCACCCAGCTCGATGCCCTTCTTGAGGCGCTCGGTGTTGGTGACGAACAGGTCGTCGCCCACCAGCTGCACCTTGTTGCCAATGCGGCGGGTAAGCTCAACCCAACCGTCCCAGTCCTCCTCGGCCATGCCGTCCTCGATGGAGATGATGGGATAGGTGTCGACGAGCTTCTCCCAGTAATCAACCATCTGGGCACTCGTGTACTCCACGCCCTCGCCCTTGAGCTCGTACATGCCGGTTTCGGCGTTGTAGAACTCGGTCGAGGCCGGGTCCATGGCGTACATGAAGTCGACGCCGGGCTTAAAGCCAGCCTTCTCGACGGCCTTGGTAATGTACTCGAACGGCTCGGCATTGGTCTTGAGGTTGGGCGCAAAGCCGCCCTCGTCGCCCACGCCGCCGCCCAGGCCCGCCTCGTGCAGCACGCCCTTGAGGGTGTGGTAGACCTCGGCGCACCAACGCAGGCCCTCGGCAAAGCTCGGGGCGCCCACCGGCATGATCA
Organism: Collinsella sp. AF11-11; assembly: GCF_003465485.1. Classification (NCBI taxonomy): domain Bacteria; kingdom Bacillati; phylum Actinomycetota; class Coriobacteriia; order Coriobacteriales; family Coriobacteriaceae; genus Collinsella; species Collinsella sp. AF11-11. The sequence goes on from NZ_QSAS01000017.1 coordinate 29,521, forward strand.
TGAACTCCTGGAAGTCGACGTTATTGTCGGCATGCACGCCGCCGTTGAGGATGTTCATCATGGGCGTGGGCAGCAGATGGGCGTTGACGCCGCCCAGGTACTGGTACAGCGAAAGACCCGCCGACTCGGCAGCGGCGCGGGCGACGGCCAGCGACACGCCCAGGATGGCGTTGGCACCGAGCTTGGTCTTGTTGGGGGTACCGTCCGCGGCAATCAGCGCGGCATCGACGGCGCGCTGGTCGAAGGCGTCGAGGCCCACGACGGCGTTAGCGCACTCGTTATTGACGTGCTCGACGGCCTGCGAAACGCCCTTGCCCAGGTAGCGGCCCTTGTCGCCATCGCGCAGCTCGCATGCCTCAAAGGCGCCGGTCGAAGCGCCCGAAGGCACCATCGCGCGGCCGAAGCTGCCGTCCTCGAGCACGACCTCGACCTCGACGGTGGGGTTGCCGCGGCTGTCGAGTACCTCGCGACCGTAGACATCCAAAATATCGCTCATGTTGTCTCCCTCTCACTTGGAAACGGGTTGAATGCTTGGCGACACGGCTTGCACGCTACAGTGGCGCGCAGGTTCATAAGTTAGCCTTATCGCACTTTTTGCATTATGCCCTAAGTTAGCCAAGGGATACAATCTTTTTGAAAAAATAATGGGGGCGATGAGAAAGTCCGTCCCGTCGCCCCCGCAGTCTTACTCCTCTGCCTTTGCGGCATCCCAGAGGTCATTGAGGCCGTGGGTCGAAAGCTCGGCCAGATCCACGTGGGCGTCGGCCGCCATCTGCTCCATCGCGGCCCAGCGGCGGCGGAACTTTGCCGTGCTGGCACGCAGGGCGCTCTCGGCGTCGATTCCCTCCTTGCGCGCAACGTTGACCAGGGCAAAGAGCAGGTCGCCAAACTCCATCTCGCGCTCGGGCGAGCCGGAAGCCTCGGCCTCAAACTCGGCACGCTCCTCGGCGACCTCGTCCCACACGTCCTGGACCGTCTCCCACTCAAAGCCCACGGCAGCCGCCTTGCGCGACACCTTCTGAGCCTGCATCAGCGCCGGCAGGTGCGTGGGCACGCCGTCGAGCAGACCCTCGGGCGCGGCCTCGCCTGCCGCCACGGCCTGGTCTTTGGCGGCCTTCTCGGCAAGCTTGACCTCGTCCCAGATCTTGAGAACCTCGTCGGAGCTCTCGGCGTCCGCATCGCCAAACACGTGTGGGTGGCGGCGGATGAGCTTGGCGTCGATATCGCGTGCCACATCGGCCAGCGAAAACTCACCGGCGTCCGCCGCAATCTGCGCATGCAGTACGACCTGCATGAGCACGTCGCCGAGTTCCTCGCGCAGATGCGCCACGTCGTCGGCCTCGATGCAGTCGAGCGCCTCGTAGGCCTCCTCGATCATGTTCTTGCCAATGCTCTGATGCGTCTGTTCGCGGTCCCACGGGCAGCCATCGGGCTGACGCAGGCGCCAGATGGTCTGCACCAGATGCTGCAGCTCGGCCGACGCGTCGACCAGCGTGGACAGATCGCGCGAGCCCTCGGCATTTTGCTGAGCCAGCTGCTCGGGCATGGTTACTCCTCCTCCAGGATCACGTGGCGGAACGCACCGTCCTCGTAGATACCGTAGCTGTGCGTGCCGTCTTTGGGAATGCTCACGCTGCCGGGATTGAAGAGCCACAGGCCCGGGTGCGTCTCGCTCGCTTCGTTGACCTTGATGTGCGTATGGCCGTAGACGAGCGCGGAGCCCTCGGGCAGCGCGGGCGCGTGATCAACGCTGTTATGCATGCCAGCGCCAAAGACGTGGCCATGCGTCAGGAACAGCTCGCGGCCGGTCTCGTCGAACAGCGTGGCGTAGTCGGCCATGACGGGGAAGTCGAGGACCATCTGGTCGACCTCGGCGTCGCAGTTGCCGCGCACCGCGATGATGCGGTCGGCCAGGGCGTTGAGCAGCGGAATCACACGCTTGGGGGCATAGTCGCGCGGCAGGTCGTTGCGCGGGCCGTGGTAGAGCAGGTCGCCCAGCAGAACGATGCGGTCGGGCTGCTCGGATTCGATAGCGGCGACCAGGCGCTCGGTCCAGTATGCCGAGCCGTGGATGTCGGAGGCGATGAGGTATTTCATGGGTGGTCCTTTCGGTGGGGTTAATTGGATTGGCGCGGCACGTCACTCGCCCGCATCACTCAAATCGCAGCGCCGCGCTCTGAGCCGCCTGCATCACGCGTTGGAGCGGCGCGCCATGCTCGCGGGCAAGGCGGGCGCAATCCTCGTATTCGGGAGCCGCGCGCTCGCTGCCGTCGGGCAGAGTCGCCACCTTAACGGATACCTCGCCCCAAGGCGTCGTCACCTGCTCGAATCGGCGCGGCAGGCAAACGCGTTCCATCACCTGGCGACGAACGGCGTTGGTCGTGGTTTCCAAAAAGATAATCGTCTGCAGGCGTTCGATATCCTCATGCGAGCAAATCACCTGCAACTGCCATCCGGGGCGGCCCTTTTTGCAGTAGAGGGGCAGCCAGTGCACCTCGCGGGCGCCGGCCTCGCGCAGGCGGTCGGCGGCGTAGGCGAGCACCTCGGGCGACGCGTCATCGATGTCGCACTCCAGCTTGACGATAGTTTCGGGCGCATCGGTCTCGCGGGACAGCGGAGATGTACTTCCACGTTGCATACGGTCCGAATCCTTTCCGCACGGGCTCGTTTTATTCACCCAAACGCTAGCACATCGGACGTGGCATAGGCGTGACATTCGTCCGTCGCCGCCCTCACCCCTATCCAAACGTGTACGTCAGCCTCCAAACATGTCATTTTTTGTCGGTTTTGGAGGCTGACGTACACGTTTTGGAGCGGGGCCGCACACGATCAGAATTGCGCGCGCACTCCGTCCACCACAAAGTTCGCCGCACTCAACTATTTTGAACTTTCTACGCAGTTCATCGGCCAAAAAATAACCCTCGGCATACTTACCCACTGCACGATGTTACTCTAGTTGCATTTGGCTAACTAAGCGGCTGCCGAGAACCCCGCCCGGCACCGTTACGGTATAGGAGGTTTCATGTTCGAGAAGCGGCTCTTCTCCCTGGTTCCGCAGGCAACGCCCTACATTATGGCAAGCGTCCTGTTTAAGTGGATCGCGCTCATGGCAAACATCACGGTGATGTGGGTGCTTGCGCGCATCTTGGGCGGCATCGTCACGGACGGCCTTTCCGCCGCACTCGCCGTCGATGCCCTCGCACAGGCGGCCTTGCCGCTCGCCGCCGCCATCATCGTGCGCGCCGCCTCCATCTACCTGGCCCAACGCGCCGGCGACAAGGCCGCGTTCGAGGCCGTCCGCCGCGTGCGCTCGCTCGTCTACGACAAGCTCACCGCACTCGGCCCCTCCTACACCGAGACCGTCCCCACCGCCGAGGCCGTCCAGACCAGCGTCGAGGGCGCCACGCAACTCCAGGTGTACTTTGGCGGCTACCTGCCGCAGCTCTTCTTTGCCGGCTTGGCACCCATCACGCTGTTTGTACTGCTCGTGGGCCAGGCGGGTCTTCCCGCCGCGCTGCTGCTCGCCTGCGTTCCGGTCATCCCCGTCTCCATTATGATGGTCATGCGCAACGCCAAAAAGATCGGTGCCGAGTACTGGGGCAGCTATGTCGATCTTGGCGGCATGTTCCTGGAGGCCGTGCAGGGTCTCACCACCCTTAAGGTCTACCAGGCCGATCGAAGCTGGCACGAGCGCATCAACGCCGAGTCCGAGCGTTTCCGCACAGCGACCATGCACCTGCTGGTGATGCAGCTGCGCTCCATTTGCGTTATGGACCTGGTCGTCTATATGGGCGCCGCGCTCGGCATTATCGTGGCCGCACTGCAGCTCGCCACGGGCAAGATCGGCTTTGAGGCTGCCTTCCTCATCGTCTTTCTGTCACAGGAGTTCTTTTTGCCTATGCGCCGCCTGGGATCGCTGTTCCACACGGCCATGAACGGCATGGCCGCCTCGCGCCGCATGTTTGGCATTTTGGATACGCCCGAGCCCGAGCGCGGCGATGTTGAGCTTGATGGTCGCGGCGATATCGAGCTCGCAGGCGTGAGCTATGCCTACGGCGACCGCACCGTGCTGGACAGCGCCAGCGCGACCATTGCGCACGGCTCGCTCGTGGCACTCGTGGGCGAAAGCGGCGGCGGCAAGTCCACGCTCGCGGGGATTATCGCGGGCCGCAAGGACGCCTACCGCGGCAGCGTGCGCATTGGCGGCGTCGAGCTGCGCGATGCCACGGCCGCCTCACTCATGCGCGCCGTCACGCTGGTGCCCACCAACGGCTACCTGTTTGCCGGCACCCTGCGCGACAACCTGCTGCTCGCCCAGCCCAACGCCACCGACACCGAGCTTTTGCGCGCGCTCGACCGCACGCGCGTGGCGGCCTTTGTGCGGGCCAACGGCGGGCTCGACATGGTGATTAACGAGGGTGGCACCAACCTTTCGGGCGGCCAGCGCCAGCGCGTGTGCATGGCCCGCGCCCTGCTGCACGACTCGCCGATCTATGTGTTTGACGAGGCTACGAGCAACGTCGATGCCGCAAGCGAGGCCGCGATCGGCGAGGTCATCGCGTCGCTTGCCGGCGGGCACATTGTAATTGTGGTGGCACACCGCCTGTCGACGATCGTGGACGCCGATCAGATCCTGGTGCTGGAACGCGGCCGCATTGCCGAGCACGGGACTCACGGCGAGCTCTTGGCCGCCGCGGGCGCCTATGCGCGCATGTGGAACAGCCAGGAGCAGCTCTCGGCATATGCGTATGCAGAGGGTGATGCTGAGGATGCCGGCGCGGTTGAGGCTGTTGACGGCAGCGCCGCCTGTGCCGATGGCCTCAACGGTACTAGTTCGTCTTCCGCTGCCGCGGCGCCTGACTCCGGCCACGCCCGTCGCTCGGCGCCGTCCATCATGTGGCGCATGATGGGGCTCGTCCGACCGCTTGCCGGCTGGCTTGTGCTAGCCGTCGCGCTGGGCAGCATTGGCATGCTCACCGCCGCGTTCGTGCCGGCCTTTGGCGCCCTTGGCCTTATGGCCGCGCTGGGCCGCAACGCCTTGGGGCTTGGTCTTATCGCAGCATGCGCGGCCTGCGCCGCCTGCGGCATCGCGCGCGGGCCGCTCCACTACGGCGAGCAGCTCTGCAACCATTACATCGCATTCCGTCTGCTCGCACACATTCGCGACCTGGTGTTTGGCGCCCTGCGCCAGCTCGCCCCCGCCAAGCTCGAGGGCCGCGGCAAGGGCGAGCTCGTGAGCCTGGTCACCTCGGATATCGAGCTGCTCGAGGTCTTCTACGCGCACACCATCTCGCCCATTGCCATCGCACTGGTCTGCACCGTTGTGTTTGAAGGCTTTTTGCTGGCTGTGAGCCCCGAGCTCGCGGGCATCGCGCTCGTGGCCTACGCGGTCCTGGGCGTGCTGCTGCCCCTGATCTCGGCCAAGGCATGCGGCACCACCGGTCGCCAGAGCCGCGAGGGCGCCGGTAAGCTGGGCGCCTTTGTGCTCGACAGTCTGCGCGGCGCGTCCGAGACTATCCAGTTTGCCGGTGGCGCCGATCGCAGCCGGGCCCTGGGCAAGCTGACCGAGCAAGTCGGCGCCGTGGACGCGCGCCTCAAGCGCCGCCAGACGGCCAGCGAGGCCGTAGCCGATGCGCTTATTCTTGCGGCCAATCTGGTGATGCTCGGGCGTGCGCTGCAGCTGGTGTCTGCGGGAACGATTGATTTTGCCGCAGCGTTTGTCGCCGTCTTTACCTTTGTGTCGTCGTTTGGCTCGGTGATGGCCGTGAGCCGCCTGGGCGCCTCACTGCAGGAGACGCTCGCCTCGGGCGCACGCGTGCTCGATCTGCTCGACGAGCAGCCCCAGTGCGCCGAGGTCTCCGACGGACAGGACGTTGGGTTTGCCGGCGCCGCAGCCGAGCATGTGGGCTTTAGCTATGCGGGCGGCGTGGACGCGGGCGGTGCCGACACCACAGAGCAGGCCGCGAACAACCCCGCCTCGAGTCTCATCCTCGACGACGTGACCTGCACCTTTGCGCCCGGCACCATGACCTGCATCATGGGACGCTCGGGCTCGGGCAAGTCGACGCTGCTCAAGCTGCTCATGCGCTTTTGGGACCCCGCAGCCGGCACCATCACGGTGAGCGGCGTCGATGCCCGCCACATCAACACGGCGAGCCTGCGCAGCCACGAGGCCTATATGACCCAGGACACGCATCTGTTCTGCGGCACCGTACGCGAGAACCTGCTGGTCGCGCACGCCAACGCCACCGATACCGAGCTGCTCGACGCTTGCCGCTCCGCCTCACTCACCACGCTCATCGACCGTCTGCCACAGGGATTCGACACGCCCGTTGCCGAACTGGGCGACTCGCTTTCGGGCGGCGAGCGCCAGCGCATCGGCCTTGCGCGCATCTTCCTCAACGACGCACCCTTCATCTTGCTCGACGAACCCACCAGCGCGCTCGATGCCCTCAACGAGGCGTCCGTGATGCAGGCAATCGACGAGCTCAAGCGCCGCGGCAAGACCATTGTGCTCGTAAGCCACCGTGCCAGCACCTGCGCGTTTGCCGATTTCTCGCTTTCGGTCGAGCACGGGAGGCTGAGCTAATGGCGCGCCCAGTCGACACACCGGAGCTGGCACGCAAACGTGAGCGCGAGGCCCAAATGGTGTCGCAGATGATTGCGCTGTGGTGTCGTGGGCATCATGGCGGCGGGCATGCGGTCGAACAGGCTGGCGACGATGAGCCCGTGCGCGTGAAGCTCGGCCTTCGGACCATTACGCTCTGCCCCGAATGCGCCGAGCTGCAGAAATACGCCATCGCGCGCATTGAGCACTGCCCGCACATGGGCACCAAGACATTTTGCTCGGCCTGTCCTTCGCATTGCTACCGGCCTGCCATGCGCGAGAAGATCCGCGAGATCATGCGCTGGTCGGGACCGTGTATGATCCGCTATCGCCCCATCACCGCCGTAAGACACGCGATGGTAACGGTGCAGGCCAAACGCGTGGCGGCACGAAGCAAGTAGTCGCCGGCGCCGGCACGCGCCGCCCCGCCCCTCGTCCTCATCTCAAACGTGTACGTCAGCCTCCAAACATGTCATTTTTTGCAGCTTTTGGAGGCTGACGTACACGTTTTGAGAGCAAACGAGGCCGCACCGCGCAGCCTTTCCGATCGATTTCGACCCCCGGCGTGCCCGGCGTGTTGAGGGCTGCGCCATTACAATGGAGCGGATTCACCAAATGCAAAGGAGTCGCCATGCCCGCCTGCCCGCTGGTCGATTGCCACACCCATACTTCGTTTTCGGACGGCCATGCCTCGTTTGAGGACAACGTCCGCGCTGCTGCCGCCGCCGGCTGCCGTGTCATGGTCTCGACCGACCACCTCACCCTGTCTGCCAGCATGGACGCCAACTGCGAAGTGCAGGTTGTCGAGGGCGACTTGCCGACACATCGCCTGGCCTTTGAGGACGTCTGCAAACTCGCCGCGCAGATCGCGCCAAGGCTCGAGCTTATCTATGGATTTGAATGTGATTGGTACGAAGGCTGCGAGCCTTTAGTTGAGCGCTGGTCCGCGGGCGCCGTCGTGCGCCTGGGCAGTGTGCATTGGATTGGCAACCCAGGCAATATTGCGGCAGGTGCTGCGGGCGCGGCGGGGACGGAGGACGTCGCTCGTCCCGATACGCCCGATTCGCGCTGCGGTTGGATCGACGATGATACCGACCTGCATGTTTGGGAAAACTTAGGCGTGCGCGGCGTGTGGGAGCGCTATGTCGATGACTGGTGCCGCGCCTGCGAGAGCCCGCTCAACTTTGATGTAATGGCTCACCCCGACCTGGTCATGCGCTTTTCGAAGGAAGGCTTTGCGCCCGACTTTGACCCCGCACCGTTTTGGCAGCAGATGGCCGAATGCGCCCACGATACGGGCCGCCGCATTGAGGTCTCGACCGCCGCACCGCGCAAGGGCCTCGACGACTACTATCCCACGACCGGATTGCTGCGCTGCTTTGCCCATGCCGAGGTGCCCATTACCTTTGGATCGGACGCACACCGCGCCTGCGACATCTGCTGGAACATCCGCGAGGCTCAGGCCCACGCCTACGACTGCGGTTATCGAACCTTCGACATCCCCCACCCCACCGGCGAATGGGAATCCACACCCCTCGCCTAACTAGTCGTTTAAGAACGTCCCCAATGACTAGTGGCGGCGGGCGTTGAGTTCGCCGGCCAGTTCGTCGAGGGTGATGCCGTAGCGCTCGAGCGTCACGAGCAGGTGGTAAATCAGGTCGCCCGCCTCGTAGCGAATGTGGTCGTGGTCGTCATCCTTGCAGGCCATGATCACCTCGCTCGCCTCCTCGGCAAGCTTCTTGAGCAGCTCGTCCTCGACATCGGTCAGCAGGCGGGCGGTATAGCTCTCCTCCGGCGACGCGTCGCGACGACCGTGAATCACCTCGGCCAGTCCCGTCAGCGTCTCGCCGATGTTTCCCAGCTGCACGTTAGCTGTTCTGACTCCCATGGTTATTTCCTCTCGTTACTGCAGCGTAAAGTAAGTACCGGTCTCATCGAACCGAAGCTTTGCGCCCTTTTTCTCAAAGAACTCAACGATGACGGCATGGGCCTCATCGAGCCTTTCCTTCTCGGCCTCGAGCCAAAACGACTGCGCCCCGCAGGCATCGGTCAGGTGCACGCGGCACGGCACGCCCGCGCGGAGGAGCTCGGTGTTGCAGTCGGCGACCTCGAACGGCGTCACGACCTTCATTGCACTCCCCCTTCCACGCGCTTAAAGAAGCAGGTACGGTTGCCGGTATGGCAGGCCGGACCCGGCGAGTCGACCTTTACCAGCAGCGTATCGCTATCGCAGTCGGCCCAGAGCTCCTTGACCTCCTGCATATTGCCGCTCGTCGCGCCCTTGTTCCAGAGCTCCTGGCGGCTGCGGCTCCAAAACCACGTGGTGCCGGTCTTGAGCGTCAGCCCCACCGATTCCTCGTTCATCCAAGCAACCATAAGCACCTCGCCGGTGTCATATTGCTGAACCACACAAGGAATCAGCCCGCGGGCGTCGTATTTGAGCTCGGACGCAGTTGTCACTTGCTCCATTTAAAAATCCAATCTCACAGGTATTCCCTGGCTGGCCATGTATTCTTTGACTTCGCGAATGCTGAAGGTTCCAAAGTGAAAGACGCTCGCCGCCAGCACGGCATCGGCCTCGCCCTCGATCACGCCCTCGGCAAAATGCTCGAGTGTACCAACGCCGCCGCTCGCGATGACGGGGATTGGCACCGCGCGGGCCACGGCGCGGGTGAGCGCCAGGTCAAAGCCGGCCTTGGTGCCGTCGCGATCCATACTGGTCAGCAAGATCTCACCGGCGCCGCGACGAGCCGCTTCCTCGGCCCACGCCACCGCGTCGATACCCGTGGCGTTGCGGCCGCCCGCCGTGAAGACCTCCCACTTGTCAGCACCCGGCTCTCCGGGCAAACCGACGCGCTTGGCATCGATCGCCACGACCACGGCCTGACTGCCAAAAGCCGCGGCAGCCTGGCTAATCAGCGACGGGTCACGCACGGCCGCCGAGTTGAGCGACACCTTGTCGGCACCGGCGGCAACCATGGTCCGCATGCCCGCCAAGTCGCGAAAGCCGCCGCCCACGGTATAGGGAATAGTGAGCTCCTCGGCCGCGTGCGCCGCCATCTCGATGGTCGTCGCACGGTTGTCACTCGTCGCGGTAATGTCCAAAAATACAACCTCGTCCGCACCCTCGCGGTCGTAGGCACGCGCCAGCTCCACCGGATCGCCCGCATCGCGCAAGCTCACAAAGTTGACGCCCTTGACCACACGGCCGTCCTTGACGTCCAGGCAGGGAATTACGCGTTTGGTAAGCATGGACTACTCCTCCCCTCGGGTGGCGGCGAGCGCCTGAACCAGCGTAAAGTTGCCCTCGTAGAGCGCGCGACCGGTGATGGCACCTTCAATCGCGCCCTCACCCACCGCGGCCAGCGCACGGATGTCGTCGAGCGTCGAGATGCCACCCGAAGCCACGACGGGAAAACCCGCGACCTCGGCCACATGGCGATATGCCGCTACATCGATGCCCGTCTGCATGCCATCGCGCGCGATGTCGGTGTACACCAGATGCTTAAAGCCCAGCTCGGAAAGCTGCGCCACGGCATCATCGAGTGCCACGCCCGCGCCATCGCGCCAACCGTTCACCTTGACCTGGCCGTCACGGGCGGCGATGTCTGCCACCAGCAGCTCGCCAAAGCCGTGCGCTGCCACCTCGGCAAAACCCGGCTCGGTCACTAGCACGGTCCCCAGCGCGATGCGGCGCGCACCATAGCCGGCCAGCTCGTCAATGCGTGCGAGCGAGCGGACGCCGCCGCCCACGTCCACGGACAGGCCATCGACGCCGCAGATGGCCCTAATTGCCGCCGAGTTGGCAGCGCACGCGTCCTCGTCCTCGCCAAAGGCAGCGGACAGGTCGACGACGTGCACCCAGCTTGCACCTTGCTCGGCAAACGAGCGGGCAACGGCGACGGGGTCATCGGAATATACCTTGCAACGGCTGCGGTCGCCGCGCTCCAGGCGCACGACCTTGCCGCCGATCAAATCGATTGCGGGGAACAGGATCATCGGCCGGCCTCCTCGACGATATTGACGAAGTTCTTAAGAATGCGCTGACCCAGCGCGGAAGATTTCTCGGGATGGAACTGGCAGCCCCACACGTTGCCGTGACGCACGATGCACGGGAAGCTCCGCGTATAGTGCGTGCGCGCCAGCACATCGGCGGCATCGGCGTCGTCGGCCACCGCGTAGCTGTGGGTGAAATACATGTTGGCACCCTCGGCAAAACCAGCAAGCAGCGGATCGGCCGCGCCGGCGGGCGTCATGTGCACCTGGTCCCAGCCCACGTGCGGCACCTTCAGGCGGCTCGACTCCAAGCGCGTGCACGAACCGCGCATAATACCCAGGCCATCGATCCAGGGGCCGTCAGCCCGCTCGGAGGCATTACCGTCCGCGGCAACGCCCTCGTCCGCCGGCACGCCCTCGTCGCCGCGCTCAAAAAACAGCTGAAGGCCCAGGCAGATGCCGAGCAGCGGAGTTCCGGCGGCAACGGCATCGAGCACGGCCACCTCCTCGCCGCTCTGACGCATAAAGGCGATCGCGTCATAGAACGCACCCACGCCCGGGATGACCAGGCCGTCGGCGTTGCGGATCTGCTCCGGATCGTCCGACGTGCAGGCAGCGGCACCGGCGCGCGCAAGCCCGCGCACGACGCTCGACAAGTTGCCCTTGTGGTAGTCGACCACCACAATCTTCGGTTCGCCCACGCGACCCCTCCACTTCTCATCATCCAAAACCACCACGAAGGCGCCTGTGAACTGCCTCCCATTTCTTGGACATCGGGAAATGGGAGGTTTTCC
>NZ_QSAS01000018.1:0-33404 GCF_003465485.1 Collinsella sp. AF11-11
CCCGAGACGGGCCCGGGCTGACAATTTCGACTGTAATGGACGTTCTTTAACGACTAGTCGAACAAGAACGTCCCCAACGACTACATTCAAAAACGGCGCCCGTCGGCGATGTTGCCGGCGGGCGCCGTTGTCGTGTGGGCGGTTATGTCGTGGCCGCTGATGAGGCTCGAACTCGTATGCTACAGCGAGTCGATGAAGCGCTGTTGGGCGGCGCGGCCGGCTTCGTCCCACTTAAAGACGCCGGCGTTGTCGAGCACGTGGCCGAACACCACGCCGACCTCCTCGTGCAGGATATCGATGGCGTTGTCCGCCGTAAGCTCATCGGCGCGGCGGGCAAAAACGTCCTCGGCCCATGCGGCGTGGCTGCGGCAAAGGTCGTCGCCCTCGAGCGCGCTGGCAAGGTCGTAGCTGGCGTCGACCTTGGCTGCCAGCAGATGCTCGCGGACAGCGCCGAGCTCGGGAACCAGGCGCGGCGGAAGAATGGCCAGGCCCATGACCTCGATCAGGCCGATGTTCTCCTTCTTAATGTGGTGATACTCGGCATGCGGGTGGAACACGCCCAGCGGATGCTCGTCGGTCGTGATATTGCAGCGAAGCGCCAAGTAGGCCTCGTAAATCTCGCCGCCGGCGTTGCCGCGGGAGTCGACGCGGCGGATGACGGGCGTCACGGTGTTGTGCGCCACGCCGTCGGCTGTGTGCGCGATGACGCCAACAGACTCATCGGTCCACTCGCGCCAGGCGAGGATAATCTTTTCGGCAGCGCCGAGCAGCTGAGCGCGGTCATGCGAGCGCAGGCGCAGCACCGAGAGCGGCCACTGCAGCACGCTACCGCTGACCTGGTCAAAACCGGGCACGCTAAACTGCGAGACCTCGGCGGCGTGCATCATGGGGAACTCGTGTGCGCCGCCCTGGAAGTGGTCGTGCGACAAGATCGAGCCGCCCACGATGGGCAGGTCGGCGTTGGAGCCGATGAAGTAATGCGGGAACAGGTCCACAAAGTCGAGCAGGCAGGTCAGGCCCTTGCGGTCGACGTGCATCGGACGATGCTCGGAGCTCATGGCAATGCAGTGCTCGTTAAAGTACGCGTACGGGCTGTACTGGAAGCCCCAGCGCTCGCCGTCGAGCTGGATGGGGATAACGCGCAGATTCTGGCGGGCGGGGTGAGCTCCGCCGTCGGCTGCGGCGGAGCGTCCGGGATAGCCCTCGTTTTCGATGCAGAGCTGGCAGGCGGGATACTTCTCGTCCGTGTTCTTAGCTGCACCTGCCGCGGCGATATCGCGCGGGTCCTTCTCGGGCTTGGACAGGTTGATGGTGATCTCAAGATCGCCCCAGTTGGTGGGGGTGCTCCATTTGATGTTGCGCGCGATGGCGGCACGGCGCACGTAGCCGGCGTCGCAGCACAGGCCGTAGAACCAGTCGGTCGCGGCACGGGGCTCGTTGATGCCCATACGCCCATTGAATTCCTCGTTTACAACCGAAGGCCTCGGCATGAGCGCGCCCATGATGCGCATGGCGATGCGATCGCGGCCCGACGCCGTGTCCTCGGCAGCACCGTTGGCAACGGCAGTCTCGGCAAGCGCGGCAAGCGTGCCTTCAAGGTCAAAGTCGGGCAGGGTATCGGGGTGCAAGAGCGAGAGTTTCTCAACCTGGAGTGCCCAGGCCATGTCGAGTGCCGGCCCCGTGGCGCCGATGCACTCGAGAACGGTGTTGTATGCCCAGATGCGATCGTCCTGGCCGATCATCGATCGGTGGATGGCATATTCGATGAGGCCCTGCGCGGCCTCGCGCACATCAGTCATTACAGCCATGCCGCGTAAGCCCCCTTGTCAGAAATCGCGTAGTGGCGGGCAGAGCCCTCGCCAAGCCAGCCGTTCATCTTGGCAATGAAGGTGTCGACCAGCTCGAGCGGCACGAAGGCCTGGATGGTACCGCCAAAGCCGCCGCCGTGGATACGCACGGCGCCACGGCCGTCGAGCACATGCTCGGCAAGAGCAAGCGCGTACATGGAAGGCTGCTCGGCACCCAGTTTGGCAACAACATTCTGCAGGTACATGGCGGAGCTGGCGCCGGACTCACGCGTCAGGACCAGGAACTGGTCAATGTCGCCGGCGTTCAGGGCCGCCCAGCGCTTATCGACCAGGCCGTTCTCGTACCAGTAATGAACGGCGCGCAGGCAGGCGCGGTCGCCCAGCTTGGCGCGCAGCTCGGGGAGCTTGGCGTCAAAGTCCGCCACGTTTACCTCGCACAGGCGTGCCTTGCCAAACTCGGCGGCGACGTCCTGCATCTCGCGCGGAACAGCGGCGTAGTCGTCGGTGGCTGCCACATGGTCGGCGCCAACTTTAACGAGCACGAGCGCATAGCCGTGATCCTCAAAGTTGAGCTCGAGCTTCTGGGTCTTAGGCTGAGCCTGGTCCTCAAAGTCCATGTAGGCGAGGCCGCCCAGGCACACGGCAGCTTGGTCCATCAGACCGCAGGGCTTGCCGTAGTAGTTGTTCTCGGTGCGCTGGCTCATCTGGGCGAGTGCGACGGGTTCAATGGCGGGCGCGCCCCAGAGCGTCTCCATGGCACGGCTGTACGCGGCCTCGACGGCAGCAGAGCTGGAAAGGCCACCGCCCGAGGGGACGGAGCAGGTGAAGGCGAAGTCGAAGCCCTTGGGCTCAACACCAAGCGCTGCGACCTCATGGGCCATACCGCGCACGAGGCTTGCGGACGTGCCCTTCTCGGACTCCTGAATGTCTACCGTGTCTAGCGTGATCTCAAACGTAGGATAGCCCTCGTCGGCGACGCGAATCTTGTTGGAATCGGTTGCCACGGCGATGCCGTCAACGGCGACATCGAGCGAGCCGGCGATAACGTGACCGCCCTCGTGATCGGTGTGATTGCCGCTGATCTCGGAGCGGCCGGGCGCGTGCACGTAGAGCACCTTGCGGTCGCCGATGGGGCCAAACTCCTCCTCAAACAGCTTGGTGAGCGTGGCGAATGTCTTTTCGTCGGGGGTGGTCATGGGAGTCCTTTCCTTGGCGCGCACGGGTGAGTTTTGCGTCGTTATGAGTACGTTAACAACTTGAAGCGGCATGAATCACGTGTTCACGATGCCGCACGTTACGGGCTATGTTAACGTACTCATAACACATCGCTTGTCACTTTTTGAGAATCTGGTAATCGGTAGAAATGCAGCCGTGAACGGTACTGCCGTATGGACTTATAAAGCAGAAGAGATGCAGATAGAAAAAGTAGAGTACGTTAACATGCGTCCGACGATAGCGGGCTTCGGCGCGGGGTGTATTTCTGCCCGGGCCGGCATGCACGCTATTCAGATCTCGCAAGGGTGAAGGTGATCCTGTGGCAAGGCGCCCGTCCAACGATACCAGTTCGCGTCCGGTCTCCATGGCCGACGTCGCCCGCGCTGCTGGCGTTTCGCAGCAGACGGTTTCGCGCGTCGCCAACGGCTTGCCTAACGTCAACGAGCAGACGCGCCAGCGCGTGCAGGCCGCTATGCAAGAGCTCGGCTTTCGTCCGAGTTATGCCGGTCGCTCGCTGCGCGACGGCCGTTACCATTCAGTCGGCCTGTGCGTCAACGATGTCACCAAGTTTGGCAACCTCTCAATGATCGACGGCATCGCCAGCGCTGCTCGCGAGCATAATTGCGCCATCACGTTGGTTGAGATGTCCAAGACCGAGGAGTTTTCGCTTGCCGAGGCCACGCGTCGTATGGCCGCGCTGCCCGTGGACGGCATCATTATCGGCATGAGTCGCATGGCGCCCGATTTTGAGACGTTTGATCCACTGCCGGGCATTGGCACGGTCATCGTTACCATGTACGCGCATCCGCGCGTGACCACAGTTGACTCCGATCATTACGGCTGCTCGCTATTGCTTATGGATCACCTGTTTGAGCTGGGACACGATCAGATTCGCTATATTGGCGGCCCGTCGTTCTCGGTCGATGAGCAGTTTCGTCGCGCCGGTTGGCAGGATGCGCTCGAGCGTAAGCACATTAAGCCACAGGCGCCGCTCGAGGGCGACTGGTCTGCCAACAGCGGTTACGAGGCCGGCAGATATCTGGCCGAACACGACCGCACCATGACGGCGATTTACGCGGCAAACGACCAGATGGCAAATGGCGCAATTGCAGCGCTGCGCGATAGCGGATTGCGCGTGCCCGAGGACGTGAGCGTGGTGGGTGTCGATGACTCGCTCGACGACTTTGTAGCACATAACGAGCTCACGACCGTGCGATTCGATCTGCATCAGCGCGGACGCGAGGTGTTTGAGCATGCGGTTCCCGAGGCGGGTACGGCGGGCAAAACCGTTGCCATCCGTATTCCCGGCCAACTCATCATTCGACATAGTACGGCGATACCGCGTGCATAGTTTGTGCAGGTAAACGGCGATTTATCGCATTTCAATAACAATCGGTAAGGATGCCGGCAGATAGCTGTTGGGATGCAGCCGAGTGCTATGATAGACGGGCTCTTTTGTCTATCTAGGAGGCTTTGCCTGATGGAGATCACCAAGGATATCCGCTACATTGGCGTCGACGATCACGACATTGACCTGTTCGAGGGCCAGTACGATGTGTCCGAGAACGGTATGGCATACAACAGCTACGTTATCTTGGGCGAGAAGATTGCTGTCGCCGATTCGGTCGATGGCGGTTTTGTTGACGAGTGGCTCGGCAACCTCGAGTCCGTGCTCGATGCCCGTACGCCCGACTACCTGGTCGTTCATCACATGGAGCCCGATCACTCCGCCGGTATCGCCGCCTTTATGGAGCGCTATCCCCAGGCGCAGATTGTGGCCAGCATGGGCGCTTTCCGCATGATGGTCAACTACTTTGGCACCGACTTCCCCGAGCGCAAGATGGTCGTCAAAGAGGGCGACGTGCTCGACCTGGGTGGCCACAGCCTAACGTTTGTCGGCGCCCCCAACGTGCACTGGCCCGAGGTGCTCTTCTCCTATGAGGCCACCGACAAGGTGCTCTTTAGTGCCGACGGCTTTGGCAAGTTTGGCGCCAACGACATCGAGGATCCGGAAGGTTGGGCCTGCGAGGCTCGCCGTTACTACTTTGGCATCGTCGGTAAGTTCGGCAAGTTCGTGCAGGCCGTGCTCAAGAAGGCCGCCGATCTGGACATCCAGGTTATCTGTCCGCTCCATGGCCCCGTGCTAACCGAGAACCTGGGCTACTACCTCGACACCTACAACACCTGGTCGAGCTATCAGCCCGAGGACGAGGGAATCACCATTGCTTACGCGAGTGTGTATGGCCATCTGAAGGCTGCCGTTGAGGAGCTTGCATCTGCGCTCGAGGCCCGCGGCCAGAAGGTTTCCGTCTTTGACCTGGCTCGCGACGACATGGCCGAGGCCGTTGAGGATGCGTTCCGCTATGACCGTCTGGTACTCGCTTCCATTACCTATCAGGGCGAGATCTTCCCGTTCATGAGCACCTTTATCCACACGCTTGCCGAGCATGCCTACCAGAACCGTACCGTGGCGCTTGTCGAGGCTGGTTCCTGGGCGCCTGCAGCTGCCAAGGTTATGACCAAGGAGCTCGAGGGCATGAAGGACATCACCCTGACGCAGAACAAGGTGACTGTCCTGGGTTCGCTCAACGACGCCTCGCGCGCTCAGATCGAGGCCCTCGCTGACGAGCTCTCCAAGTAGCGATACGTTCACTTTTAACGCTCAAACCACCACAAAGGGGACAGGCACCTTTGTGGTGGTTTTTGTTTAAGCGCCGGCGATGAGGAGATTTGGGCGGGCGTTGTCGACGATCTCGACGATTGAGGTGGCGACGGCGTGATCGGGGTCACGGTCCATCACGATGGCGTTGACGTCGGTCAGCTCGGCAAAGCGGTACATGCCACGTCCGTTGACCTTGCTGGCGTCCATGAGGGCGACACTTTGACGGGCGGCGCCGACCATAGCCGCTTTGGTCTCGGCCATCTGCGGAAAGTCGGTCGTAAAGCCGCAGCCGGGAACAAAAGCGCCAGGGCACATGACGGCAAGATCGGCGTGGACCATTTGGAGCGCCTGCATGGTAAGTGGGCCGTACAGATAGCGATGACCTTTGCGCAGCGTCCCGCCCAGCATGACGACATCGACCGAGGGCATGCTCTCGTCGATGTAATCGGCAATGGTAATGTCGGCCGTGATGACGGTGATGCCATCGCGCTGGTCGAGCAGGCGGACAAACTCGAGAGCGGTGGTGCCCGAGTCTACGAGCAGGGTGTCGCCGTTGCCGACGAGTTCAATGGCGCTTTGCGCGATGGCCTGCTTGGCGGCGACATTGACGTTGATGCGGCGATCCTGGGTGGATACGGTCAGTCGCTTCTGGAGCGACACAGCGCCGCCATGCGTGCGGCGCAGCTTGCCGGACTCGGCGAGCGCGTCTAGGTCGGCGCGGGCGGTAACGGAGGACACGCCAAAGGTTTGGGCGATTTCTGCCACTTGCACCGAGGCGTTATGTTCGAGCATCTCCATGATGGCGGCACGCCGCTCATCGGCGAAAGCTCGGGTTGTTGCATGGGCCATATCCGCTCCATCATCGTCTGAAATTTGCAGGAATTGTGTTGAGTCTATTTTCGTTCATTTTCTTTTTAAGTAAGAAAACGCCTTTCGATTACTTACTTTTTCTATAAAAGAAAGACGCTGAACGCCCAAAATTCAATATCGAACACGCCCACTCAGTTCCAATTCCTTCCGTTTACTTTTCAAAAACGACTGTATTGACCTGCATGGGCTCAATATCTCGCACATGCAGAGCCGTTGAATTTCATACAATGAGCGAAGCAAAACGCAAGGTAAAACGCCTTGCGGACACGTACGCCCGATGTCCAGATGCGGGCGAGGGAGAGGAGCAAACGCTCATGGCACTTGTTACCACCGAAAAGATGCTCAAGGACGCTCAGGCCGGCCACTACGCCGTTGGTGCGTTCAACGTTGAGAACCTCGAGTTTGTTATGGCCGTTCTGGCTGCTGCCGAGGAGACCAAGTCCCCCGTCATCATGCAGACCACCCCGGGCACCATCAAGACCGCTGGTCTGGACTACTTCTACGGCATGGTCAAGGCTGCCGCCGAGCGCGCTTCCGTGCCCGTCGCCCTGCACCTCGATCACGGCGATGGCTATGACCGCTGCATGCAGGCTTTCCGCACCGGCTACACCTCTGTCATGATTGACGGCTCGCACGAGTCCTTCGAGGACAACATTGCCCTGACCAAGTCCGTCGCCGACGCTGGCCGCGCCATGGGCGTGCCCGTCGAGGCTGAGCTCGGTAAGGTTGGCGGCAAGGAGGACGACGGTCCCGCGGTTGAGGGCGAGAGCCCCTACACCGATCCGGCCGAGGCCAAGGAGTTCGTCGAGCGCACAGGCTGCACCTCGCTGGCGATTGGCGTTGGTACCAGCCACGGCGTGTACACGAGCGATCCGCACATCGAGCAGTCGGTGGTCAAGGCCATCCGCGACGCCGTCGACGTGCCGCTGGTTCTGCACGGCACTTCCGGTGTGCCCGATGAGCAGGTTGCCGAGGCTGTGAAGAACGGCATCTGCAAGGTTAACTACGCAACCGAGCTGCGTCAGGCCTACACCAAGGGCTTCATGGCCTACATGGCCGAGAACCCTGCCTGCTTCGATCCTAAGAAGCCGGCCAAGGAGGGCATGCGTGAGATCACCGAGCTGGTTAAGATCCGCATGACCAACCTCAACTCTGTGGGCAAAGCAGAGTAACAGCAAGGGTACTCCGACTCGCTACATATCCCGGGGAGGGACGAGGGCTTAGTTCCCCAATCGTCCTCGGGCATGCAAAAAGCCTCGCTGCGCACTTCGCGCGGCGAGGCTTTTTGCCCCCTGCGGAAAGATTGGGGAACTAAGCCCTCGTCCCTCCCAGGTTGACCTACTCGAGGTCGTCGCCCTTGTGGCGTTAGGGCGGAAAATAATAAGAAGCCTTCGCGCTGCGGAATGATTTTGGAAACTAAGTACGGGGACCCGCCCAAGCCGTTCTGCTCAATCGCCCTTGTGGTGTTGGGACTGAAAGGGTGGGACGCGTGGGTTATTTGGTTGTTAGGGTTAGTAGGTCGTTGGGGGTTTTGAGGTTGTAGGTGGCGTTTGGGATATCTTGGTGTGATCCCCATGCTGCTCGGGCAAAACTGACCCCTGCTGAAGTTGCGCATTGTTCGTCGTAGACGGTGTCGCCAACGTAGACGACGTTGCCAGGATTCGCGCCCGCACGTCGGAGATATTCGAGCATGGGTGCGGGTGCGGGTTTATGTTCGGTTGTGTCTTCGACAAGGATGATGTGCTCAAAATACTTATCGAAACCAAGGGGTGCAATTTCTTTTGCGTATTCGTCGCGCGCACGTGAGGAGACGATGCCAAGTTTGCAGCCGCTATCGGTGAGCGTTGCGATGACTTCAAGCAAACCTGGAAACACGCTGATGGTGCTTTTAAAGCTGGCGGCAACTTGGCACCAGCGATCCAACGTTGCCTGCGAGTAGATCCCAAGTTTCTCAAGGGCATCCTTGCCGGGTATGCCGAGGGCAAAGTCAAGCTCGTGTCGGGGAAGCGTTTTGCTGGTCTCTTCTTGGACAATCTGGACAAGCGATGACAGAACGCTTTCTTCTGTATCTGCCAATGTCCCATCAACGTCAAATACGATATGGTCAAAGTGCTTCATATGATTGCTCCTCTCTGTTGTTTGCCTGCAAGTTTGATGCAGTGACAGAAGAAGGGCTAGCGGGATTTCTGCCTGGTGCTATCGAGATTCTGCCTCGCTGCTCGATAGCTCGAAGGAGTGCACCCCATTTGTTCTTTAAATACCTGGCCAAGATGGCTTGCTGTTATAAATCCGCATTGGCGCGCGACTGTCTGTACCGTTCGCGTGGTGTGTGCCAAAAGTTCGCAAGCACGGTTTATGCGGTATGCGCGTAGATATGCCGCCGGGGTCGTTCCTGCACAAGTTTCGATAATGCGGTAACACTCTCTTTCGCTTACGCCGGCTGCAGATGCCATCTGGGGCACATCTATAGCGGCTGCATAGTTTGCGCGGATAAAGTCCAGGATTGCCTTGAACTGTACGTCGCGGCTGGTCATCCAAGAGGCGCCGTCGGAAGAAAAGAGCGGTTCGGTCTTGGCGTTAATCTGAATCCAGAGCTCTGACAAACTATTTCGAAGCGCCATCTCGTTCTGCGGCCGTTGAAGGTCGTGGCTAAAGGAGCTCTTTAGCAAATCGATAAAGGGCATATCGTCGGGATTGGTGGGCGACCATTTGAGCACATCGACGCCTCGACATTGAAGCAATGGGTTGATGTAGCGCTTTTGGAGACGCCCCGCGGGATCGCCGAGCATCGACGGCTGAAAGATATGCAGCATTTGAATGGCTGGCGCCGAATTGGGTGATTGCAGCGTGCTGTGCAAAACGCCGCCGTTGATAAAGCCGGCGGACCCTTCCTCAAAGCGTACGTGCTCATGAGCCGCGTGCGTTCGATAGTCGATCGCTCCCTGCTCCATGTAGAAAAGCTCAACTTCGGAATGCCAGTGCCAGGGGACGGAATTGCCCGGATAGCGAGCGAATTCTGCGCGTTCGGCAATATAGGGCCAGTCTTCGGCGGTCTCGGGAAACGCTTCCTCGCGTCCTCCGCGGTGCAATTCTATGTGATCCATGTTTCGCATGGCATCAGTATAAAGCGCGATGGGCTTAGATTGCTCTTGCCTGTTCGGGGAACGCCTTGTCTAGGGATGCTTGGAGCTTATCGAAGGATGCTCGCAAGTTGTGGCTCTGGTCGGTTGAGCGTTTGGCTTTTGTGGTGGGGGAGTCGGGGAGGCCGTTTCTCTGTGTCGGGGGGAAGGAGAAAAGGTTTGCATGTTTTAGGGATGGCTGCTGTGCTGCGTCATTGGAAGAATGCATGCTTATGCGGCCTCCTCGATGTCCACCAAAAGATTGCGCGCGAGGTTTGCTGCTAGGTCCCGTGCGTTGGCAGTATTATGCCGCGGCTGCCGCAAAGAAGCGCTAAAGAAAGGCTTAACCTGGTTTAGTGTTACGATGAAACTGCAGGTCAGAGGTATCGAGTAACACTCTTGAAAGGTTTTGAGCTTAAGGGCTTTCTAAGGTTTGTGACGTGGATGTGGCGCGGACGTGCGGAGCGTGTGAATGCTCGCTGTTAGCGCTGCGGCTCTGTGGCGCGCACCTGCTCGATGACCTTTTCCATCGTGGCGTCGATGCGGTCTTTTTTGAGTTCGCATTCCCAGATGGTTATGGGCGTCCAGCCCATTTGAGTGAGCGCTGCCACAGCAGCACGGTCGCGCTCGACGTTGCGACGGAACTTTGCCTCCCAAAACTCAACGTTGCGCTTGGGCTGGCTTGGGTTGCACTTGGGGCAGCGGTGCCAAAAGCAACCGTTGACGAAGATGGCGATCTTGCGGCCGGGGAAGGCGATGTCGGGCTTGCCGGGTACCTTCCATTCCAAACGATAGCCCGTAAGGCCCGCGGCCCGTAGGCGCTGACGTACGAGCAGCTCGGGCTTGGTGTTGGCGCGCTTGTTGCCCTTCATGGACTTTTTGATGGCGGCGCGACGGCGGACCAGTTCGCGCTCGTCAGCGGAGAGGTCCGAGGTATCGATGCCGTCGAGCAGACCGGGCTTGGGACGCTTTTTGCTGCGGCGTTTAGGTGCGCGCTTGGGTTTGGTGGCGGGTTTGTCGGTTGTGTTGGGCGCGGCGTCATCGGCGGAGCTTGCCTCAAGCCGATCTTCCTTTAACTCAATCAGAGCATCAATGAGCCCCTTGTCGGCGGGCATCCATTCCACCGTGGCAAGCGAGGTGCGTGGAATCCAGCGGATATCAAGCTGGCGGTCGTGTTTCTGGGGCTCATCGGATTCATCGGCGAGCGAGCAGTAGTAACACTCCATGGAGAGATGAAAATCGGGGTAGTCATACTCAACGGTGTAGAAATCACGCAGGTTGGTGACTTTTACCTGTAGCTCTTCCATAAGCTCGCGGCGCACGGCGTCTTCGGGTGTCTCGCCGCGCAGAAGTTTGCCGCCCGGGAACTCCCATAGTCCCTGCATGTTGCCGTAGCCGCGCTGCACGGCAAGCAGCTCGTCAGATCCTTCCTTGCGAATGATCCCAGCGGCAACATGAACAGTCTTCAACAGGAGCCCTTCCTCAACATCAAAACGTTCCCTGCACTACCTTACACAACGGTAAGGCAAGCGTAAGCCATATCGATGGTAGCCGACTCGGCTCCTTGCGACTATAGATGCCGTAGACTAATCGCAAGAAAGGACTCGGTATGCAAACCACGCAAACGGCGACCCCGGTACTGGAGGTCGCGCATCTCGAAAAGGTATATGGAGCACTGGGCAACGTGACCCGCGCGCTCAACGATGTCAGCTTTACCGTCAACCGCGGCGAATTCGTCGGCATCATGGGCGCCTCGGGCTCGGGCAAGTCGACGCTGCTCAACTGCGTGTCGACCATCGATAGCGCCACGAGCGGCACCATTCGCATCAACGGCCAGGATGTGACGCGCATGAAGCAGGCCAAGCTTTCGCAGTTCCGCCGCGAGGAGCTGGGCTTTATCTTCCAGGACTCCAACTTGCTCGATACGCTCACGGCGCGCGAGAACATCGCCCTGCCGCTCACCATCGCCCGCACAAACTCGGCAGAGATCTCGACCCGCGTGCAGGATGTAGCCGCGCGTCTGTCTATCAGTCAGGTGCTCGACAAGTATCCCTACCAGATGTCCGGCGGTCAGCAACAGCGCGTTGCCGCGGCTCGCGCACTCGTCACCGACCCAACTATGATCATGGCCGACGAGCCCACCGGCGCCCTCGATTCCAAGAGCGCCCGCCTGCTGCTCGAGAGCCTGGAGGCGCTCAATCGCCGTCTGCGCGCCACCGTGCTCATGGTCACGCACGACAGCTTTGCCGCCAGCTACACGAGCCGTGTGCTGTTTATCCGCGACGGCAAGATTTTCACCGAGCTGCGCCGCGGCGACACCGACCGCCGAGAGTTCTTCGACCGCATTATGGAGGTCGTTGCCATGATGGGCGGTGAGGGCTCCGATGCTCTGTAAACTCGCTTGGGGCAACGTCCGTCGCGCCGGCCGCGATTACCTTGTCTACTTGCTGACGCTCACCCTGGGTGTCACGG
The DNA here is from genome assembly GCF_003465485.1 of Collinsella sp. AF11-11. Lineage (NCBI taxonomy): Bacteria > Bacillati > Actinomycetota > Coriobacteriia > Coriobacteriales > Coriobacteriaceae > Collinsella > Collinsella sp. AF11-11. Next base: position 12,147 of record NZ_QSAS01000018.1, read on the forward strand.
TCTTCTATGCCTTCAATACCGTCTCGATGCAGGTCGACATTGCCGGCATCAAGGAGGAGGGACTGTCCGAGCTCATGGGCACCATGCTCGGTTACCTTACTTACTTTTTGGCTGGCGTCATGGCCTTTTTGATGGTGTATGCCAATAACTTCATCATGAAACGCCGTAAGAAGGAGTTTGGCCTGTACCAGGTGCTTGGCATGGGGCGCGGGCGCGTCGCCACGATCATGGCGCTCGAGACCGTGATCGTTTCGGTCGGCGCCTTTGTCGCCGGCATTGTGCTGGGCGTGGGGCTCTCCCAGCTCATGACGTTCTTTACGGCTTCGCTCTTTAAGACGCAGATCGCCGATTTTCACTTCTTTTTCTCGGTGCATGCGTTCAACCTGACCCTTGCCTGCATGCTCGTAATGTTTGTGCTCACGCTACTGCTGAACCTGCGCGCCGTGCGTCGTACCAAACTCATCGAGCTTATGGGTGCCGAGCGTCGCAACGAGAGCATCAAGACACGCAACCCCTGGATCGCGATTGCCATCTTTACCGTGGGCGTGCTACTTGTGGGCGTGGCCTATTACCGTCTGCTGCGTGATGGGTTCCCGCTAACCGAGACGGGCGACAAGCTGGACGGGGCCATGAGCCAGTTTGGCATTACGACCGCTATGGTTACGGTGGGCACCTTTGCCCTGTTCTGGGGACTCTCGGGCATGCTCATCAAGCTGCTGCAGAGCTTGCGCGGCGTGTATTGGCGCGGCCTCAATATGTTTACCGTGCGTCAGCTTTCGGCCAAGGTCAATACGGTGTGCTTTTCGATGGGCGTCATCGCGATGATTCTGTTCCTTGCCATTACCTCGGTGACGTGCGGTATGTCGATTGCCAACGTGATGAACGAGAATCTGGAGCGCTATAACCCTGTTGACGTGTCTCAGACGTATGTCTATTACACGCCCGAAACGCTCGACTACTACAAGGAGTATGTCAATCCGTCTGAGGCCGATCGCATGGTGCTGGCCGATGCAACGGTCGATTTGTACGCTGCATGGCATGGCGATCGTAAAGATCCCGATAACGTTGCAGACGGTATTAAGGGCAAGTCGGCGGACAACAACGACGAGACCGGCAAGAAGGTCAATATCGCCGATGTTGCCGGTGAGCATGTGCAGATCGATTCGTATCTGAGTTATCCGCTTGGCGGCTCGGGCCCCTCGGTGGTGGCGGGTGAGATGTGCAAGGCCATGGGCGAAAAGCTTCTCAAGGCGCTCGAGGGAAGCAACGCCGATGCGATGGGTCTGTATGTGACGCCGGCGAGCCAGTACAACAAGCTGCGCCAGATGATGGGCGAGGAGCCGGTGAGCATTGGCCGCGACCAGTACGTGCTTACGTGTGATATGGGCGGTGAGCTGGGCGACCTGTACACCAAGTATATGGCTGGCGGCCATACCCTCACCTTGGACGGGCATGAGCTCAAGCCCGCAACCGATAAGTCGGACGAGGACACGGCGGCCATCGCCAACTCGGCGATGGGCAGCAATCCCGGTACCGTGGTCGTAGCCGATGAGCTGCTGTCCCAGCTTAATCTGCAGCCGTATTCCAGTAATCTGCTCGTTAATTACAAACAGGGTATGGATACGACCGAGGCAGACGAGAGCATTAAATACACCTTGCTCGATAATCTGCTCGTTGACGGCAAGGAGCCGGGGTCGTGGGGAGTCTTCATCACGCGTTCCGAGATGTACACGCAAGCAGCGCAGATGAACGGCATGATTAGCTATCTAGCCATCTATATTGGCTTTGTACTGGTCGTTGCATGTGCGGCAATTCTGTCGATCCAGCAGCTCTCCAATGTGGCCGACGGAAGCCGCAGCTATCGCGTGCTGGCGCAGATCGGCTGTGACGACCGCCAGATTCGCCATTCGGTGATGGCGCAGCAAGCGGTGTTCTTCCTGTTCCCGCTGACAGTGGGTCTGGCGCACTCCTTTGTGGCGCTCAAGGTGATCATCGAGCTGGTGAGCACGTTTGGCAACATGAGCATCGGCGGTACCGTGGGCCTCACCTGTGCGATTTTCCTGGTAGCCTACGGTGGCTACTTCTTGGTAACGTACCTCATGAGCGCCGGCATGGTACAAGCTGCTATCGCCACCCGCTACAGCGAGTAACCTGCCTAGCGAAAAGTAAAATCATCACAGGTTGAGCATAAGTCAGCGAAAGCGCCCCTAGGTGAGCAAGGTGACGTGAAAGAGGAGGGAAGCGTACTTTTAGTACGCGACCGACGATTGAACGTCAGATTGCCGCCTAGGGGCGCTTGCAGCGTCGAGCCGTTACGCGGTTTGGCAAAACCGCGTAACCTCAACGTTTCCAAAAATGCAGGATGAGCGTCGTGCGGTTTTGCTGCTCGGTTTTGACCAGGATGTTGTGGATGTGGGTCTTGACGGTGCCCACGGCAAGGAATAGCTCGTCAGCGATCTCTTGGTTCGATTTGCCCAGCACAACCAGGCGCAAAACCTCGGCCTCGCGGTTGGAGAGCCTGTAGGCGTTGCGATAGAAGGGCATTTGCTCTTCGATGTGTCGATCAAGATCGCTGACGTTCTTTTCCTCGGGCGCCTCCTGCATGCGGATTGAAAGCACGTGGTAGGAGTAGATAATCAGCAGAATCGCAAAGTAGCACGCAAAGACGTTCTCGCTAAAGTTGCGCTCGGATAGATAAAGCTGCAGCCAAGAGGGCGCCAGACTCATGGGGATGACAAGGATGTTGTAGAAATCCTCGGCAACGATGCAACCGACCAGAATAGCGCCGATAATCAGGTGCTTTCGCTGGTTGTTAACGCGTGCCTTCAGCTCAACCTCTGTACTCTTATGAGCCGTCCAAAAGATATACAGTCCAACAAAGACAAGGAATGCCTGGCGTATCGTGTAGTAGATCCACTGACGCATGGGGCCGGAGGGGACTGCGACGATAGCCAGCGACTCGCACAGCAAAAACGTTAAGACGGGGATAGCGAACTGCTTTTTAGAATGCTTATCGAGCAGGTCCATGGCAATCAGCCAAATAAAAGCCTGTGAAGCGGTCGCCACAAGGGTCCGCATTACAGGCATGGTAATTGAGTAATAGTCACTGGCCGGAAAACTCTGGTTTTGCAACGTGTATTCAAAAAAGAAGATCTCGGTCATCTCGATGGCATAGCAAATAAAAACGCCGCTGCCATAGATAAAGAATCGGCGACGGGACGAGGCATAGGCGGCAAGCGAAAGCACTGCCGTCACAATACAGATCACGAGTATCGCTAGGGTATAGAAGAACATCAGAGTGTTCATCTGTCACCGTCCCATCTCATTTAATCTATGGCAAAGCCCTGTATGCCTTGTGGGGTATAGACGTCTCAACCCTTCGTTTCATTGCGGATTAGGCGCCGAGATACAGCATAGCCGTATACCGTTCGCGGTTCTAGATAGTAAACCCCCTGCAATCCCGCTACCTGCGGGTTTATATTGGTTTAGAGGGGGTGTAACTCCGTGAACGGTCTTTAATCCCGAATAAACTAGGTAAAAATTGCATACGGGTGAATGATGGTCTTGTCAACACGAGGCGTGATGTTCGAGCGCCTCATAGTAATAGTCGGCACGACCGGCGGAAAGGAAATCGACATGGCACTGCCTAAGGATTTCATCGACACCAACGACTTCACCAAAGAGCAGATCCTGGCTATCGAGGATCTTGGCCTGGCAATGAAGAAGGCCATCAAGGTTGACGGTTATTATCCGCACCTGCTCCGCAACAAGAGCCTTGGCATGATCTTCCAGCAGGTCTCCACCCGCACTCGTCTTTCCTTCGAGACCGCTATGACCGACCTCGGCGGCCATGCTCAGTTCTATGGCCCTGGCACCATCCAGCTCGGCGGTCACGAGTCCCTGGGCGACACCGCTCGCGTCATGGGCGACCTGCTCGACATCATGATGGCTCGCGTTGACCGTCACAAGGACGTCGTCGGCCTCGCCGAGGGCTCCGCTGTGCCCGTCATCAACGGCATGTCCGAGTTCAACCATCCCACGCAGGAGATGGGCGACCTCATGACCATGCTCGAGAACCTCCCCGAGGGCAAGAAGATCGAGGACTGCACCCTGGCCTTCATCGGCGACGCCACCCAGGTCTGCGTCTCCCTCATGTTCATCGCCTCCAAGGTCGGCATGAAGTTTGTCCAGTTTGGACCTAAGGGCCACCAGATCCCCGACGGCGGCCTGCACGTTGGCACCGTCGAGGAGCGCGCCGAGTTCGGCAAGCAGATGATGGCCATCGCCGAGGAGAACTGCAAGGTCTCCGGCGGCTCTGTCGTCATCTCCGACGACATCGAGTGCATCAAGGGCGCCGACTTCATCTACACCGACGTGTGGTATGGCCTGTACGACGAGGAGGTCTCGGGCGAGAACTACATGGACGTGTTCTATCCCAAGTATCAGGTCACCATGGACATGATGAACTTCGCCGGCCCCAACTCCAAGTTCATGCACTGCCTGCCGGCCACCCGCAACGAGGAGGTCGTCGACGAGGTCATGGACGATCCCGAGCGCTCCCTGTGCTGGGTCGAGGCCGAGAACCGCAAGCACTCCATCCGTGCTCTCCTTGCCGCCCTGGGCAAGCGCACCCCGCTCAACGACGAGGGTGTCGAGTACTCCGCCAAGGCTGAGCTCCACGCCGCTCTCGAAGCTCTCGAGCAGCTCTAAGCCTTAAGCCTGCTAAAAGCACGTTTGCGGGCGGCGGATGCTCGTCTCCTGTCGCCCGCTCACCGAGGCCCAAGCAATTGCCTTAATACCTTAGGGCCTCGGATCTGTCCAAGACTGAGCGAAGGAGCTCATCATGAGCGACGGAAAGAAAAAGCTTTCCTTCTTGACGGTCATTTCGACCATCATCTGCGTCGTCTTCGTTTGCGAGGCCGCCGCTCCTGCTGCTGCCATTGGCAACCAGCAGTTCTTCTGGTGGATCTTCCTGATCCTGACCTTCCTGCTTCCCTACGGCATGGTTGTCGCCGAGCTCGGTACCACCTATGACGGCGAGGGCGGCATTTACGACTGGGTACGCGATGGCCTGGGCGACAAATGGGGCGCCCGCATCTCGTACTACTACTGGGTCAACTACCCGCTGTGGATCGCCTCGCTGGCTACCATGTTCCCCGACATTTTGGGCATGGTCTTTGGCGTCGAGTTCAACTTGATCGCCAAGATGGGTATCGATCTTGCCTTTGTGTGGATCGTCTATCTCATGGGCCGCTCCAAGGCGGCCGACTCCGAGTGGGTCCTTAACGGTGGCGCCATCATCAAGGTCGCCGTCGCCGTTATCGTTGGCGCTTTGGGCATTTGGTATGCCATGGAGAACGGTTTTGCGAACGACATGTCCGCTGCCACCTTCCTGCCCGAGCTCACCAACACCAACGCTCTCGGTTACCTGTCGATCATCATCTTTAACTTCATGGGCTTCGAGGTCATCTGCACCATGACCGACGACATGGCCGATCCCGCTCGCGATATCCCCAAGGCCATCATCGTCGGTGGCCTGTCCATCGCCGTGATCTACCTGTTCGCTGGCTTTGGCATCGGCGCCGCCGTGCCGGCCGACTCCATCGATCCCGACTACGGCATGATCGTCGCAGTCCAGACCATGGTGGGCGACTCCATGATCTTTAAGGTCATCTGCATCGCCTTCCTGATCACCCTGTTCGCCAACATGGCCGCTTGGTCCTTCGGCGTTAACTCCGTTGCTCGCTACGCTGCCGAGCACGGCAACATGCCCAAGGTCTTCGCCTCGATGATCTCGGATGACGACATGCCCAACGGCGCCAACCTGGTCAACGCTGTCGTTGCCTCCCTGGTGCTGTGCCTGCAGCTCGTGCCCATCGACGCCATCTCCAACGGTGTCTTCTGGATGCTCTTCGGCACCTCCGTCGTCTTCCTGCTGCTGACCTACATCCCGATGTTCCCGGCGTTCCTCAACCTTCGCAAGAACGACCCCAACCGCGAGCGTATCTTCACGTTCCCGTTTAAGGGCGCCATGATGAAGGTCATGCTGGCCATCCCTTGCATCGAACTGATCCTGGCCATCGTTGCAACGCTGGTGCCGCTCTCCGCCGCCGAGATTGGCGACAAGCTCCCGATGATCGTTATCTTCATCGTGCTTCTGCTCATCGGCGAGGTTGTCCGCGTCGTCAGCGCCAAGGGCCGCGAGACCGAGTACAAGGGCCTCACTCCCGAGCTGGCAGCTCAGCGTCTCGCTGAGGAGGCCGCCGAGGCCGAGGAGAACTAGAGCACCCGGTTCTGGGGCTCCAACCCTCCTCGCGTACCAACGTGCGCTTCGTCGGGCTTGTCGCTCCCGACTCCGGGCACTCTAGCCTCTTCGGAGACGTGCCCAAGCGACAGGTTTGCTAACCATTCCCCGGGGTGGGTGTGAGCGATAGCTCCGGTAACCACCGCCCACCCCAATCTCTCTTCCGTATCCTTCGTGCGTTTTGTCTCCGCGCACTTGGTTACGTCGTCGCTTGCCGGTGCGATTCCGTGAAAACCGGCGTCGGGCGCCCCGACCTTTGCCGAGGAACGGGCGCCTACCATCTCTTGGTTTTAGGCTGCGGGCAACCCGCCCGCGGCAAGCGATCGTTCGATTTGGAGGAAATCTTATGCGTACGATCACCGAGTCCGAGTCCACCCCCAAGGCCGACGGCTTCTTTATGCCCGCTGAGTTCGCCCCGCAGGATCGCGTGTGGATGGGTTGGCCCCACCGCACCGACACCTGGGCCCACGGCGCCAAGCCGGCTCAGAAGCAGTATGCCGCCATCGCCCGCGCCATCGCCGAGTTCACCCCGGTTACCATGTGCGCCAACCAGGTCGACTATGCCAACTGCAAGGCCGTCTTCGAGGAGGACGAGAACGTCACCGTCATCGAGATGACCACCGACGACGCCTGGTTCCGCGACACCGCCGCCACCTACGTCATCAACGGCAAGGGTGAGAAGCGCGCCAACCACTGGCACTTCAACGCCTACGGCGGTCTCGTCGACGGCCTCTATTTCCCGTGGGACAAGGACGAGCAGATCGCCCTTAAGATGGCTGAGCTTTCCGGCTGCCGCCGCTATCGTCCCGATGACATGATCCTCGAGGGCGGCTCCATCACCGTTGACGGCGAGGGCACCCTTGTCGTGACCGACCAGTGCCTGCTTTCCCCGGGCCGCACCTGCTCTGCAGTGCTCGAGGAGGAAGAGGATCCCGAGTCCATCTGGCCCAAGTTCCACAAGAAGTTTGAGCCCTGGAGCGAGGAGCTTCGCGCCTACATGGACGAGCACCTCAAGGATTACCTGGGCGTCGAGAAGGTCATCTGGGTCAAGGAGGGCATCGACCCCGAGGAGACCAACGGCCACATCGACGACGTCGCCACGTTCATCGCCCCGGGCGTCATGGCCTGCATCTGGACCGACGATCCCGAGTATCCGTTCTACGAGCAGTGCCACGCTGCCTACGAGACCCTCTCCAACGCCGTTGACGCCAAGGGCCGCAAGATGAAGGTCTACAAGCTCTGCATGCCCGTGACCCCGCTGTTCATGGACCAGGCCTCCTGCGACACCATCGACGCCGACGAGAACGCCGAGCCGCGCGTCCCCGACGAGCCGCTGATCGCGTCCTACATGAACTACCTGGTCACCAACCACGGCGTCATCGTCCCGCAGTACGGCGACGAGAACGACCAGCTGGCCGTCGACACGCTCCAGAAGATCTATGACGAGGTCTGGGGCGAGGGCGTCTACAAGTGCGTCGGCGTCCAGTCCGAGCAGGTCGTCTTCGGCGGCGGCAACATCCACTGCATTACGCAGCAGGAGCCCTCGGCGTAACTCAGGCACGCCACCTTGGCGTTCACTCGTCGCTTACGTAGCGTCAGTACGCTACGCTCCTCGTTCGCGCCAATCTGGCGCACCTGAGCACGCCGAGTAAACGTCTGACTTTCCGAGGCACCCCATCTCGCCGCTCAAACCGTCGCTCGCGTACCAAAGTACGCTTCGCTCCTCTTTCGCGGCGACCTGGGGCACCTCGAAAACCCAGCCGATCAATCGGACGGTCGGTGAATCGGACCATCTTGGGGCATTGATGGCTGATTTGCTTGATGTCTTGGTCGGTTGGGTTTTCTTTGGGCACTCCGTTGCCTCCACATCGGAGTGCCTTTTTTCTTTGATTGAATACGCGTCTGGCCTGGGATTTTTTGCGGGTTAGGCCAATTGTTCGCTTGAATTTCCCAGGTCAGACGCGTCTTCAATTGCCGAAAGTTCCCGGTCGCGAACGCGACCGGTTTGATCGGAGTATCTATGTACCAGCGTATCGTTATCTACACGCGCCTGTTCCGCGAGCGTTGGTCCAACAAATGCATCCTCTCCTCTCTCTGGGATGGCACCTGCACCGGTGACGCGGCCTGCAACCCTACCTTGGGCTGCGCCTTCGGTACAGATGCCATCCTTTTTGCTGTAGGGGGCGCGCGCCATGGCAGGTAAAAAGTTCTCCCTGATCGAGGTCATCCTTTCGGTTATCTGCGTCGTGTTTACCATCGAGGCGGCGGCTCCGGCATCTGCCATGGGTAACGTACAGTTCTTCTGGTGGATTTTCCTTATCATTACGTTTTTGCTTCCCTATGGTCTGGTGGTGGCCGAGCTGGGTACGGCGTTTGATTCCGAGGGCGGCCTGTACGATTGGGTTCGCTTGGGCCTGGGCGACCGTTGGGGCGCCCGTTGCTCTTGGTGCTACTGGGTTAACTTTCCGCTGTGGGTGGCAAGTATCGCCTGCATGTTCCCCAGTGTCATTAATGCGGTGTGGGGTATCGAGTTTTCACTCGGGATCCGAATTGCCATCGAGATTGCCTTTGTGTGGGGCGTCACGGTCATGGCAATGCAGCCGGTGGCGGAGGCCGATTGGGTTATGGACGGCGGCGCCGTCATCAAGGTGCTCATTACCGCTGCGGTGGGAATCGTCGGCATTTGGTTTGCCTGCAATAACGGCTTTGCCAACGACATGTCGTTTAAGACCTTCATTCCAGATCTGGGCGACACCAATTCGTTGACGTACCTATCGATTATCCTGTTCAACTTTATGGGCTTCGAAGTGGTCGCGACCTTTGCCAGCACGATGAAGAACCCGTCGCGTGATATCCCCAAGGCGGTTATTGCCGGTGGCGTGGCCATTGCGGCGATCTACATCATCTGTGGCATTGGCATTGGAGCCGCGGTTCCCACCGAGCAGCTTTCACTCGATTCGGGCATTGTGGACGCAGTCGCCGCTATGGTGGGGCGCACCCACCCGCTGACGATGGTCGTGGGCGTGGCCTTTTTGGTGACGCTGTTCGCCAATATGATCTGCTGGAGCTTTGGCGTCAACAACGTAGCGAGCTATGCCGCACGTCACGGCAACATGCCGCGCCCCTTTGCGCTGGTGTCCAAAAAGACCGGCATGCCCAACGGCTCGGCGCTCATTAACGGCTGTTTTGCCAGTCTGGTGCTGCTGCTCCAGATTCCGCTGGGTGAGGGTTCCGACGTCTTTTGGGTCTTCTTCTCGATGAACGTCGTCTTTCTGCTCATGAGCTATATTCCCATGTTCCCAGCGTTTTGGCGTCTGCGCAAGCACGATAATCGCTCGCGTGTGTTCCGTGCGCCTTTCGAGGGCAAGGTGCTCGCGGTGGCGCTTGCGATTCCCGTGGTGGAGCTCGTGCTTTCGATTGTTGCTACGATTGTGCCGCTCAACAGCTCACCTGCCGAGATGGCAAAGTTGCCGATTCTCGCGGGCGTAGTGATTGGCCTGTTATTGGGCGAGGTTTCGCGCCTCATATCGCGCCGCGGCCGAAGCGTCGACAATCCCGGCGTTGGTGCACGGGGGTCAGGTTACTTTGCACCAAAACAGTAAGCGCCGCGAGTTACGCAGCGCTTGGTGCATCTTGGATTACTGTTCGCGGTGCTCGGGATCGGAAACGAGCTTAGGCGCAAAGTAGGGGACGTGGCCCAGGTACGGGCAGCTATCCTCGCGCGCCTCGACGGCGGAGGGGACGTTGTCGTAGGTCATGGAAGAACCGAGTCGGGTGATGGCCTTGGCGGCGGGCGCGACGAGCATCTTGAGCGGAGCGATCGGTGTCATGGCATCTCCTTTCATCGGTGAGACACAGCTTGTTTATCTAAACGATACAGTACGTTTAATCGGTGAGTCTAATCTTGCGGCAAAGAATCTGTCAACATCCTCACAGCATCTAGACAGGGGAGGCGGGCATGAGTTTCGCGTTCTATATCTACACCACGATTATCATGGGTGTGGCTCTGGTGACCAGTGCCGTGGCATTGGTGGTTTGGCTCATGACGCGTCGTCGCGACAGCCTGGCGGCCGCGGCGGGCTTTTTGCTCTACATGCTCGATATGTCAGTCATCTTTTTTGACGAGTACAATCGGCTCAAATACGACTATGCCGTTACCTTTAGCGAGCCGTTGCAGCACCCCTTGCTGCGCTGCGTGCTCGGTATCGCCATCTATGCTTGCGTGGTACTGTGGATGTTTGCGCGCATGCGCAAAAGACCGACGTCGTGCATGCTCGGACTCGCTATCGTGCCGTTTTCAATCTTGCAATTGCTGCTGGTGCCTCGCAGCGGCGCTGCCGGAGAGGTGCAGCAGTATCTCTTTTGGCTCACGCGTGACCTGGGCAATGTAGGATGTCTTGCCTATGCCGCCTGGCATTACCGGTACAGAGCAACGCGTGTTGAGAAACTCGACCTCGACCGCTCAAAGCTCTTTTGGAAGGTGGCCTTCGTTCTTGTGTTTTGCGTGATCGCCGAGGACACCTACATGATCTTGTTCTGCCGCCCCGACTCCCAAAACCCCGTCATCGGCCTCTTTTTGTGGTATCTGTCCGAGCGCAATATCTCCGAAAACGTGCTGCTCGTGGTATGCGCGGCTCAGCTTTTTTGCCAGTTTAGCCATATCCTGCGTGTGTATGCCCGTCATCCGCGTGCCGATGAGGACGTGGCGGCCGAGAGCGCAAGCTCTGAGGACGATCTCGCATCGCGTGTGGTGATCTATGCCGACGCCCATAAGCTGTCACGGCGCGAGCAGGAGGTGCTCACGCTGGTGCTGAAGGGCAACGACGCCCAAAACATCGCCAGCGAGTTGGTCATCAGCCCTGGCACGGTCAAGGCACACCTGCATCGCATCTACGTTAAAAGCGGCGTCTCCAACCGAGACGACCTTATAGATACCTTTTGGCGTTCCTAGCCCCATTCTTCCTCGCATGCGGGTCTTGCTGTGTGGACGGCCAAACCGTTGGGCGTAATGACGCGGTAATAATCTCAGACAATAAACCTGCAGGTAAAGCGTGTAAACCTGCTTAAACTGACCGTTTGCGGTCCCTGGCCTTGGCACGGATTTGCCCCTGTGTATCAATGGGTGTAGCGCGAAGCCGCGGACGTGGGACAGACGTCCGAGCACGGCTTGTAGGCACGCGCCGATGCGGGAGCGCTACGCTCCCAACCGAGTGCCCACGCGGGCGGTGCGTCCGCGTTGCAACCAAAGATGCCTGAGGAGGCTCACATGGACAAGGCTGATGTAGTTATCAAGAGCAACGCCGTCTTTACCGGCGATGGGCTCGAGACGTTTAAGGGCGGCGTTGCCGTGCGGGGCGAAAGAATCGTTGCCTGCGGTGACGATGCCCACCTGGCACCGTTTATCGGCCCCGATACCGAGGTGCGCGACTTTGGCGACCAACTCGTCATGCCCGGCCTGATCGACTCGCACACACATTTTGCCCAGGGCGCGTTTATGACCGACCCCGATTTTGCCGTCAACCTCATCGACTGCACCAGTTTTGAGATGGCAATGGAACGTGTCGTGGCGTTTGCCGATTCGCATCCTGACAACGAGTGGATCGTTGGCTGTCAGATCATCCAGTTCCAGTGGGAAGTTCCCGAGATGCCCACCGCGGCCATGATTGATGAGTACATCTCCGACCGCCCGGTCTTTTTGCAGCAGGTTGATATGCACACCTTTAGCGCCAACACCTGCGCTATCAACAAGGTGGGCATTACCACCGAGACCCCCGACCCCGCGGGCGGCAAGATTTTGAAGGACGCCGACGGTAACCTTGCCGGTGTGTTCTCCAACAACGCGGGAGCCCTCTTTATGGATGAGGTCTATGACCCAGCGCCCGAGGTGGTCAACGCCTCGTTTACCAAGACGGCTAAGCGCGCCAACAGCCTGGGCATTACTACCATAGGCATGGTCAACCCCACCTTTGTAAGCATGGAGAACCCGTTTGGCGTGCTTGCCGACCTCAACGCCAAGGGCGAGCTGCCGCTGCGCGTCTTTATGTACACCGATTTGTTTGAGAACGAGACAATGGCGCTCGATCAAATCAAGGCCAAGTACAACTTCCCTGGCACGCAGGTCGAGTGGCACGGCTTTAAGCAGTTTATCGATGGCGTGTGCTCCGACCATACCGCTTGGATGCTCGAGCCCTACAGCAACGCACCCGAGAGCTGCGGCGAGGCTGCCGAGGATCCCGAGCGCATGCGCGCTGCCATGCTCAAGGCACTTGAGTGGGGTGTCGATACCCGTATCCACGCCATCGGCGACCGCGCCGTACGCACCATCCTCGACAACTTTGAAGAGGGCGAGAAGCTCTACGGGCAGCAAGGATGCCGCCACTCCATCGAGCATAACGAGACGGTGCAGCCGGAGGATATGCCCCGCTACGCCGAGCTCGGCGTATGCCCGGCCATGCAGCCGTGGCACATGCTGCTCGACATGGCTGACCTTGCCAAGGACGATGCCGTGGGTCCCGAGCGTGCCGCGCTTTCGTGGTCCCTGCATAGCCTGCTTGCCAGCGGAGCCGTGGTGCACCTGGGCAGTGACTTCCCCGTTGTGGGCTTGGAGCCCATGGAGGAGGTCTACGGCGCGGTCTTCCGTATGCTCGAGGACGGCTCTAACCCCGAGGGCTGGTTCCCGCAGGAGCGCATCACCATGGCAGATGCCCTGCGCGCCTACACCTACGGTGGCGCCTTTGCCATGCATGCCGAGGACCGTATCGGTACGCTCGCATGCGGCAAGCAGGCCGACATCTGCGTGCTCGACCGCAATCTCTTTAAGTGCGAGCCGGCTGAGGTCCTCGAGGCCACGGCGTCTCTCACGATGATTGCCGGCAAGGTGGTCTACGAGGCCTAGCGGGGCTGCTGCATCGCTGGGCGGTGCCACAGCCTGTGCGTGCCGCCCGCCCATCCATTCATTCATCAATCTCTCATGGAAAGGGGAGAACAATGGCAGAAGAAGCAACCGCCGCTGTTGAGGAGGAGCGTGAGCTTGCCTCGCAGCCGATTCCCGGCCTGGTGCGCAAGTACACCATCATCACCGGCCAGGGTATGCTCGCCCAGATTATCATGGTGGTCCTTGAGGGCCTCGTGATGGGTTGGGGCCTGGGTGCCCACGGCCTGGCCTGTGTCTCGATCATCATGTCGGTCGAGTACATCAACCTGGCCTTTGGCAACCTGTTTGGCACCGGCGTACCCGCCGTGGTGGGCAACCTTTTGGGTGCCGGCGACATCAAGGGCGCAAGCAAGGCTTTTAGCCAGGGCTTTTGGCTCACCACGATCGTGAGTGTGCTGCTAGCTGTGGTGATGGCCGTGTTTACCGAGCCCATCTGTGCATTTTTTGGCGCCACGCCCGACATCATGGTCGATACCGTTGCCGGCGTGCGCACCTTCGCCGTGCTGCTACCGCTCACGGTCATTGGCCAGATGATTACCGCTGTGATGCGTGTGGACGAGAAGGTTCAGATCCAGGCCAACCTCATGACCGTATCGGCTATCGTCGCCATCTGCTGGCTCGCGCTTTCCACGTTTGTTCTCAAGTTTGGCGTTATGGGCGCCGGCGTGTATTACGGGCTTTCCATCGGCATCTGGGCCATCGGTATCTTCTGGTTCATCGGGGGCAAAAAGTCCCAGCTCCAGATTAACCCGGCCGACCTCAAGCTCGATTTTGCCATCTGCGGCCAGATCTTCAAGATCGGCTTCCCGTTCTTCCTGGTCCAGGGCGCGACCTTTATCTTTAATACCGTTGCCAACTCGCTTTTGGGTTCGCTCGGCGGCGACATGGGCTCGCTCTACATCGCAGCTTTTGGCGTGATCAACGGCTACATCCTCTACATTACCATGATGGTTGCACAGTGCTTCTCCTACGGTCTGCAGCCCATCGCTGCCTTCAACGCCGGCGCAAAGGCTTGGGCGCGCCTTAAGGAGACGCTCTCCTGCACGCTTAAGTACCAGGTTGTGACGCTGGCGCTAGTCACCGTCGCGCTCTGGCTTGCCGCCACCCCGGTGTGCGCCTTCTTTGCCGGCAGCGATCCTGCGCTCGTTGAGGTTGCCGCCAACGCCACGCGTACTGTCATCCTGGCTGTTGCCCTGGGCTATCTTGCCATGACCATGTCGATGTATTTCCAGGCGGTCGAGAAGGTTGGTGTCGCCACGTTTACCGGCCTGCTTCGCTATGTGATCTGCTCGGTGCCGCTTATGTACCTCCTCGGCAACATGATGGGTGTCGAGGGCGTGTGGATCGCCCTGGTGGTGGCCGACGCCATTACCGGCATCATCTCCATTGCGCTCGCCGCGCACGAGTCCAAGCGCCTTGCCACGCTCTAGGCTCGGACATGACTGGCGTACGATAGTCGAACAAGTTAACTCGCCTGTAAGCCACCACAATGGGGACAGCCCCCATTGTGGTGGCTTTTGTTATTTAGGGTCTGAGATTTCGGCTCTATAAATAATGCTTTTGAACTGGGCTACTATAAGATTGTGGTAAACACTACTATAAGATTATGGCGAATGTTACTATACGATTATGGTAACAGCGTTATAAGGGGCGTTGATATGGCTGAGTTTATTAACAGAGATTTGCATGAGTTGCTCATTCGCATGGCAGGCTGGTTTCCTGTTGTGTCGTTGACAGGGCCTAGGCAGAGCGGTAAGTCTACGCTGGTTCGGCATGCCTTTCCCGACTATTCCTACGTCACGCTTGAGGACCCTCAAACGAGGCGCGCGGCCTTGGAGGATCCGGTGAGTTTTATCCGCAACCGAAAGGGCGGACTCATCATCGATGAGGCGCAATACGCCCCGGATTTGTTTTCAATGATCCAGGTTGTTTCGGATGAGCGGGGAGACGCCGGTCAATACATCCTTACAGGCTCGCAAAACTTCTTGATGATGAAAAGCATTGGGCAGTCTCTTGCCGGGCGAGTCGGGATCTTGAAATTGCTGCCATTATCGTTTCGAGAAGCGGAGAGGGGCCAGCAGGGGCAGCTGGAGGTGGATTTGTTCGCGCTCGAAGGGGGATACCCTCGCCTGCGTTCCGCCGGAATGCCGTCCTCGGTTTATTTCCCCAGCTATATCGATACCTATGTTGAGCGCGATGTTGTGGGCTTGCTTGATGTGCGCAATAAGGCGGAGTTTCATAAGTTTCTGTCCATAATTGCTCAGAGCGTCGGTGCCCTCATCAATATATCCTCGCTTTCTCGAGATACGGGCGTGAGCGTATCGACCATTAAAAGCTGGTTGTCCATCCTGGAGCAGAGCTACCTGACGTTCTCGCTGCAGCCCTATTATGCAAATGCCAAGAAGCGTCTAACTAAAACGCCCAAGCTCTATTTTTACGACACGGGGCTGCTCTGCTACTTGCTCAAAATTGGATCACTGGAGCAACTATTGGAGAGCCCTTATCTGGGGGCCGTTTTCGAAAACCTCATCGTTTCCGAAACGGCGAAGAGCCATCTCAACGTGGGCGAGAATCCCGAGCTGTATTTCTATAGGGACGACAGCAAGCGTGAAATCGATTTGCTCGACTGTACAAACTCAGGGAGTCCCAAGGCTATCGAAATAAAATCATCCAGAACGTATCACGATAAGTACGCCCGTCATCTACAGACTGTATGCGATGAGATCGACATTGCAAAAGATGCGCGCTATGTTGTGGCCCGCGTGGACTCAACGTATGAGTCGAAAGACTGTAGTGTGGTTTCGGCGCGTGATTGGCTTTTACGATAACAAGCTCGGCGTATTAACGACCGCCGCGAAGGGAACCGGCCCCTTTTGCGGCGGTTTTTTGCCTATCTGGTGCATCTTAGATGCAAGTGAGTAGACTTATTTGGATATGCCGAGCACATCGCGACAAATGCTCAATAAAACCGCAGGTCAGAGCTGTGGCGTTTTGGGGCGTACTTGACCTCCTGCAAAAAGCCTACTCACTTGGTTTTTTCTGTTAGAAGACCGCCGCGAGGTGGAGTGGCTCCTCCGCGGCGGTCGGCGTTTGCCCAGATAAAACCTGCCAAAATAAACCTGTCTACTCTTTGAGTCAGAGCCGACACTAATTCAAATGGCGAAATCAAAGGGCGTTCTCTGCATGGAGGGCGCCCTTTTTTATCGCGGGATGTTTTGCGCGGCAGTCATAAGGCCCAGGCGGTTGCTGACGCCGAGCTTGCGATAGATGGCGTTGACGTGCTTCTTGACGGTTGACTCGCTTATGAATAGCTCGTTTGCCATCTGTTTGTTCGTTTTGCCGTCGAGCATGAGCCGCATGACTTCGGCTTCGCGCGGTTGGATATTGTGTTCTGTAATGAAGGCGTTCAGATGGTTTGCGTCTTCTGTCTGGGTGAGCTTAATGCCCCGAGGATAGAGGTTGGCGAGCGCGAGGCTCGCGTGCCGAGCGACTTCGAGCAGGATTGCGAGCTCGGTGTCGGTGAAGTCTCCGGCCGTGCGTTCACGAAACAGGGTGATGCTTCCTAGCGGGCTGTCGTTGTGCGCGAGCGTGGCCGTACAGCCAAAGTAGACGCCCTGCGGTTCCATCCATTTGCGATAGATGGGCGTGGCATCGCGTCGCTCGACGTCGACGAGGTCGAGGTCGCGGTAGACGCCGACCTTATGTAAGTCAAAGCTCCATGTTGTATAGTCCATCGCGGCGTAGCGGTTGTAGTAGTCGCTCAGTGCGCGGTCGTCCATTCCGCTGCTTGCGGGGTGGACGTAGCGTGGGGCATCACTGCCCGCCGCCTCGATCAGGTCGAACATGGCGATCCGATGGGGCACGAGCCCTGTCGTTCCCTCGAGGGTCTCCTTTTGCAGCTTATCGACACCGTGTGATGCGTGGATTGCAAGCGCGAGCTCGTTGAGAGCAGTCCAGGTCGTACTGTCCAACTCAATAGTCTGCTGTTTATTGCATGGGGGCATAGGGCGTCCTTTCCATTGTGGAACCCAGTATGTCATGTTCTCGGCCTGAATAGAACTTTAGGTCAGCGAATGGTATACCGTCGGTCGCTGAAAGGGGCTCGAGGGACCATTGAGAACATCTCGGTGCGACCGCATCATGGTCTCGTCAAGCAAAAGCACCGAGATTTAGGAGCTTGAAATGAAGACCATCTACGAGAGTGAGTCCACACCTAAGAAGGATGGGTTCTATATGCCCGGCGAGTATGAGGAACAGGAGCGTACCTGGATTCTGTGGCCGCACCGCTCCGACGTGTGGCGCTACGGCGCCAAGCCGGCGCAGAAGGTCTTCACCGAGATCATCAAGACCATTGCACGTTTTCAGCCCATCACTGTGGGCGTCAACACCGAAGACTTCCCCGCGGTGTGTGAGATCTTCGACGGCGTTGAGAACGTGCGCGTTATCCACATGGAGTACAACGACAGCTGGATTCGCGACCCCGGCCCGGCGTTCCTTGTTAATGACAATGGTGAGGTTGCTCTTTCGCACTTCCACTTTAATGCTTACGGCGGTTTCATTGACGGCCTGTATTTCCCGTGGGACAAGGACGCTTCCATTGGCCTGCAGGTGGCACAGCTCGAGCAGGTTAACCGCTATCGTCCCGAGGATTATATCCTCGAGGGTGGCTCGTTCAACTGTGATGGTCAAGGCACCGTCGTGACCACCGAGATGTGTCTGCTCAACGAGGACCGCAACCCGCAGTACACCAAGGAGCAGATTGAGGAGAAGCTCTCTGAGTATCTCGGTATCGAGAAGGTTATCTGGATCAAGGACGGTATCGATCCGTACGAAACGAACGGTCATGTGGACGACGTCGCATGCTTTAGTGCGCCCGGCGAGGTCTGCTGCATGTGGACCGATGATCCCAACCATAAGTTCTACAAGGAGTGCCAAGAGGCGTATAAGACGCTTTCCGAGACGACGGATGCTCGTGGCCGCAAGCTCAAGATCCACAAGGTGATTATGCCTGCGACCTCGGTATATATGACCGAAGAGGAAGCCAGCACGATTGACCCCGTCGAGGGCGTGCTGCCGCGTACCCCCGAGGATGCTTTCGAGCCGAGCTACCTCAACTTCCTGCCCGTCAACGGCGCAGTGCTGGTGCCACAGTTTGGCGACCCCAACGATGCCCAGGCACTCAAGGATATCCAAGCCGCCTATCCGGATCGCGAGGTCATCGGCATCATGACGCGCGAGGTCATCTATGGTGGCGGCAACATCCACTGCATCACCCAGCAGCAGCCCAAGGCGCGCTGCAAGTAGAGGCGGTTGCACGGCACACGGGGTAGTGTCGATATGACCTGGGGCCCGCTGGCGCACACGCTGGCGGGCCCTTTTGCGTGCGGCGGGCAGCATTGCACGCGGGCGCTCGGGTCTAAGCGAGGGTACCAGGGGGCCTTGCTTATCGTCGATAGTTGGTCTAGAATCGTCGATAGTCGATGATAGGGGGTAGCATGCAGCTTGTTGAAAGTGAGACCGTGGAGTTCAAGTGCACATTTACCCCTAAGCTGCTCAAAGCTGTGGTGGCGTTTGCCAATTCGAATGGCGGTACCTTGTATATCGGAATCGACGATTTTGGCAGCATCGTCGGCGTGGACGATATCGATGCCACCATGCTTCAATGCTCTAATGCAATAACCGATGGCGTGTATCCCGACGTTTCTGAAATCACGACGGTCTCCGCATTGGACATCGATGGCGCAGCGTTGGTGAAAATCGAGGTGGAAGCGGGTCCTCACAAGCCGTACTGCCTGTGCTCGAAGGGATTTGTTCCCGCCGGGGTATATCGGCGCCTGGGTCCTGCCAACGTGCCCATCGAGATGGCCCAGATCCGCTCGATGATCAAGCGCACCGACGGCGATTATTTTGAGACCGCGCGCTCTCATGAACAGAGTTTGACGTTTTTTGAAGCCGAGCGGGTCTTTAGGCGCGCGGAGATTACGTTTGATCAAACCTCTCAAAAGAATCTCGGCCTTATCGATGAGCTGGGCTTTTACACCAATTTGGCACTGCTGGTCTCTGACCAAAACCCCTTTGCAGTCCGCGCTGGCCTCTTCAACGACGATGCGTATACCGAGTTTATCGACCGTCAGGATGGCGAGGGCTCGATCTTTAGGCAGATAGAGGATATCGAACGGTTCCTCAATATATCGAACGCAACGCGTATGTACTTTGTGCCGGGAAGACTTGATCGCATAGATAAGGACGACTATCCCCGCGAGGCTGTTCGAGAGGGAATTCTGAACCTGTTTATCCATCGCGACTACGAATCTTCGGTGGCGTCTCTTATCAAGATGAGCCGTACGGCGCTTGAATTTACCAATGCGGGAGGGCCGCAGCACATCAGCGTCGAGGAGGCGCTTGCGGGCGGCTCGGACGCTCGGAATCCAAAGCTGCAACTGCTCTTTTTGCGCCTGGGGATGGTCGAGGCGTTTGGAACGGGCCTCAAGGGGATCCGCGCGCTCTATGAGGCGGAAGGGTTGGAACCCGAGGTCTGCGCCTACCCTGCAATGTTTAGGTTGTCGCTGCCCAACGTCAATGCCGTGCGCAATTCCCATCTGACGCCTCGTGGCAATAGCGGTCCCAACTTGCGTGGGGATTACAGCGATTATGAGCAGCTCGAGCGGGAAGGGGCGCTGCCGCCCGATGTTTCGCAAGCGTTTACATCCGTGCGAGCGCAGCGAGAGGGGCACGTGTCGATGAATGGCGACTGCGGCCACGAGGTGCGTGCCAAGCTCGTGGAGGAGCTTGGCTTTGATGTTGCGTGCAAGGCGTCCGCGATGCTACAGGATGTCTCGGACGAGCGACGTGGTGGATACGCTCGCACCTTGATTCGCTTTGCCCTTGAGCGGCCCCGCGGCTTTACGCGCCAGGATGCCTCGGACGCTCTGGGAACTGGGCGCGACGTGACGCTGCGGGTTATCAACGGTTTGCTTGAGGAAGGCGCACTCGTTAAAGAGGGGCGCGCTCGGGCGACGAGATATCGCGCTGTCGGGCAGGTTTAGGGACGGGCGGTCCGGCCCCCTGGGTTAATCCTGGGTAGAGGCCAAGGGCCGGGTGCCCGGCTCGCCTTGATTGAAGGGGTACTTAGAGCGTGCCTCCGTACATGTAGACGATAAAGCCGTCGCCGGTGTCTTGGCTGTGGTCCTCCAGGATGCGCTTCATGTTGAGGTGTTCGTAAAACTGCCAGTCGGAGTTGCAGTCGCTCATCAGGAAGAACTTGGTGCAGCCTGCCTTGGCGAGCTCGGCGCGCGCAAGGTCGATGAGCTCGCGGCCGAGTCCCTTGCCCTGCCATTCAGGCACAATGATAATCAAGTTGAGTTGACCCTGGGCATATTCGTTGCCTGTGGCGGCAAAGCGATCCGCTGTAGCCTTTTCGCGGCTGTCTCCAAAGAGCGAGCCCTCGAGCTTGGCATCGGCGGTCTTTGCCATCTCGGTTGCCTGGGCGAACATCTCGTTATAGTAGGGCTCCCACGTGGGATTGGTGCGCGGCTTGCCGTCTTCGAAGATGCCGATGCAGCAGGCGGCGATAATGCGGCCCTCGGTCTCGGCGACAAGTGCGATGGGGGAGCGCTGCAGCTGCATGGCGATGTTAAAGCGCGCGCAGAAATCGGCAGCTTCGACGTCGCCGCGGTTGCGCAGCGTGTTGCACCACAGCTGGTTGTAGATGGCGGCGATGCCGGCCAGGTCATCGAGCGTGGCGGCGCGCAGGGTTACGTTGTCAAGGCTCATGGAGGCTCCTTCCAGGTTGGGTCAGGCCACCTATGAGTGTGACATGGCGACATCGTTGCCGCATCAACCATTCGGCAGACGAGCGCCGATACCTCGGGGACGGAGAGGTGGCAATTGGGTAGTCATTGGGGACGTTCTTAAACGACTAGTCAAACAAGAGCGTCCCCAACGACTACCTCAAGGAATGTCCCAGACTGCCGGCAGAGACGATATGAGCAGGACATAAAACATTGAGAGCCCCTGCTGC
>NZ_QSAS01000019.1:0-26449 GCF_003465485.1 Collinsella sp. AF11-11
ACGCAAAGAAGGCCACTTAATGTGGCCTTCGTCTTGCGCAGGACTGTCCGAGCAGCAAACCAAAACCATCCCGCCAGCCCAGCGACCACCCTCCCAAAGATTTTCAAAAAAGTTGTTGACGCGCGCGTAACGACTCGTCTAATATATCTTTTGCGCGATGGACCTGTAGCTCAGTTGGTTAGAGCGTCCGGCTGATAACCGGGAGGTCACAAGTTCGAATCTTGTCAGGTCCACCACTTTCTTTCGCAATAAACACCCCAGCGAGAGCCGAGTCGCCGCTGGGGTGTTTATTACTGTCTCCGTGGGGGTTTAGCTCAGCTGGGAGAGCGCGGGCTTTGCAAGCCTGAGGTCAGGGGTTCGATCCCCCTAACCTCCACCATGATGGACCTGTAGCTCAGTTGGTTAGAGCGTCCGGCTGATAACCGGGAGGTCACAAGTTCGAATCTTGTCAGGTCCACCATCAAAACTGTGAAGAGCCTCGAGGGTTTCCTCGGGGCTTTTTTCTTACCTGCTGGAGTAGTCAAAAGAGCCCCGTCCCAAAAAGACTACTTTGATTTTGTGTGCTGTGCGAAAGTTTGGGTAGTATAGCTATTCAATGCGGCGGGCTGCCGCGTGTTAACCGCTACGTACCGGAGGTGTTCCATGGTTCGTGTCGACATAGAGACCATCGTCATGGCCGCCGGTCCCGTGCCATCGCTTATCGTGCTTCGCGAGCGCTGCAGCAAATCGGACTTGCCCGCGCCGCTGCGTTCCCTTTCCATTCAGACTGGTTCGTTTGAAGCTGCTGCCATCAGCCGCGGCATCGATAGCGGTCGCGCCGAGCGCCCGATTACCCATGACCTGTTGCTCGATACCGTTGACGCCTTGGGCGCCAAACTCGAGCGCATCGAGATCGTTCGCGCCGAGCCGCCGGTGTTTTACGCGACGATTGTCGTACTGGCCGATGGTGACGAGCGCAAGATCGATGCCCGCCCCAGCGATGCCATCGCCCTTGCCGTGCGCAGCAATGCTCCCATGTTTGTGGAGGACGACATCATGAATCGCCTGGGCACCGTTTCTGCCCATGCCGAGGAAGTCGACGACGAGCAGGAGTTCGAGAAGTTCGACGAGTTCGTCCATACGCTCTCCCCCGATGACTTCTAAATGCGGGGCGTCCAGGTTGCGGAGCGTTCGCTGATGGCCGGCGGCATGTCGGCTGAGGCGGCCGCCATCGCGCGTGAAGCCCAGATGCGCTCGGAAGCATCCGAGGCGGCCCGCCTCGCCTATGTGACACAGGCCCGCACGCTTCGCGAGCGCCGCGGCTCGTTTATCAAGATGGTTGTCATCTCCGCCCTTGTCGCGGCAATCTGCTCGCGCCTTCGTGGTACAGTTGGTGCGCTTGGGTTTTCGATCTCTACGGGCCTGGTGATCTGGGGCGTGGTCGACGCGGTAATGCTGACCAGTCAGATCAAGGTGCTCGACAAGCGTGCGGTGGATATGATGCACGCCCGCGACGCTGCCGCCAAGATCGCTGCTGAGGCACAAGAACTGTAACGACGCCGGATTCGATGGGAAGGTCTAAAGATGGCACAGGATATGCAGGACGCCGGTAACGTCTCCGCCGAGCTCGACGCCATGGTGTGTGACCTGATTGGTGCGTTCTTGGACGACCTTGCCGCCGGCGAGAATCCGGGCGTAGTTGTGGCGATCGAGGACGCTGCTTCCAACCGTTATCTGGCGGCGCTCGATGAGGATGGCGAAGAGGCGTGCCTCGAGGCTGCCACCAACTTTATCTCCGAGCACAAGATGGGTCTTAAGGACGAGGGGCTGGGCCGCATCGCCCGTTACGCCATCGGCTACACCGGTTGTGTCGAAATTGACGGCGGCTATCACGACGCCCTGCTCGTGAGCTTCTTCGAAACCACGCTCGAGAGCGGTTTTTCGGCATACGTGCTGTATGAGGGCATGGGTGCCGGCGATGGTTTTATGTGGAGCGACCCTGAACCTGCAGGTGAGGAAACCCCTCTTATCTAAAATCGCTAAAATAAACGAGTTTTCGGTAAAAGGCTCAATATTCCCGCTGAGCGTTGTATCGCTGGGCGGGCCGCATACGCGTGCCGTTTGTATATGGATAGAAGATAGGGGAACTACATGCGCGTAGACAATCTGAGGAACATCGCCATCATCGCCCACGTCGACCACGGCAAGACGACGATGGTCGACAAGCTCCTGCGTGCCACGGACGCCTTCCGTGCCAACCAGCAGGTCGAGGACCGCGTCCTGGACTCTAACGACCAGGAGCGTGAGCGCGGCATTACGATTCTCGCCAAGAACATCTCTATCGAGTACAAGGACGTTAAGATCAACGTCATCGACACCCCGGGCCACGCCGACTTTGGCGGCGAGGTCGAGCGTGTGCTGCGTATGGCCGACGGCGCCCTGCTGCTGGTCGACGCTTTTGAGGGCCCCATGCCCCAGACCCGCTTTGTGCTGCGTCACGCTATCGACACCGGCCTTAAGATCATGATCGTCATCAACAAGATTGATCGTCCGGGTGCTAACCCCGAGAAGGCCTACAACGACTGCCTCGACCTTATGGCCGACCTGGGCGCCACCGACGACCAGCTCGAGTTTGCCATGGAGCACGTCATCTACGCCAGCGGCGTCAACGGCTTTGCCCGCCTCGATCCCAATGACGGCAACATGGATATGTATCCGCTGCTCGATATGATTATCGACGATATGCCCGCGCCCGAGGTTGATGAGAACGCCCCGCTGGCCATGCAGTGCGTGACCATCGACCACTCCAACTTCGTTGGCCGTATCGGCATCGGCCGCGTGTACTCCGGCACCATCCACCAGGGCGACCAGATCCTGGTCGTCAAGAACGACGGCTCCAGCGCCACCGCTACCGTCAAGCAGCTCTTTACCTTCGACTACCTGGGCCGCACCGAGTGCCAGGAAGTCGGCGCCGGCGACATCGCCGCCGTCGTGGGCATCGACCGCACCGATATCGGCGATGTTTACACCGACCCCGAGAACCCCGTCGAGCTCGAGCCCATCGAGATCGACCCGCCGACCCTGTCCATCGTCTTTGAGGCTTCGACCTCCCCGCTCGTCGGCCGTGACGGCGACATCGTGGGTGCCCGTCAGCTCAAGGAGCGCCTGTTCAACGAGGCCGAGAACAACGTGACCATGAAGATCGAGGAGCTCGAGGACAAGAGCGGCGTCGAGGTCTCGGGCCGCGGCATTCTGCACCTGTCCGTTCTGATGGAGTCCATGCGCCGCGAGGGCTTTGAGTTCCAGGTCGGTCGTCCGCGCGTTCTGTTTAAGAAGGACGAGAACGGCAACAAGATGGAGCCTGTCGAGCAGGCCGTCGTCGAGTGCCCGGACGAGTACTCGGGCAAGGTCGTTGAGGTCTTCGGCACCTCCGGTGGCATCATGACGAGTATGGATACCTCGGGCATCGTGACGCACCTTGAGTTTAAGATCCCGACGCGTGGCATCATGGGCCTTAAGAACCGCATCATGAACGTCACCCACGGCGAGGGCGTGTTCTACCACACCTTCCTGGAGTACGGTCCCTACGCCGGCGAGATCGGCAACCGTCAGAACGGTGCCATGATCTCCATGACCACCGAGAAGGCCGTTGCCTATGCCCTGGGCACGCTGCAGGAGCGCGGCCAGCTGTTTGTTGAGCCGGGCAGCGAGTGTTACGAGGGCATGATCGTGGGCGAGCGCAGCAAGGCCGGCGACATGGTCGTCAACATCGCCCGTACCAAGAACCTGGGCAACCAGCGTTCCTCGACCTCCGATATTTCCGTGCAGCTGGTGCCGCCCCGCACCTTCTCGCTGGAGGAGGCGCTGGAGTACATCGCCGATGACGAGCTGGTGGAGATCACTCCCAAGAATATTCGCCTGCGCAAGCGTCTGCTCAATGCCACCGACCGCAAGAAGGCCGCCGTCCGTGCCGGTCAGGTCAACAAATAAGCGCTGGGGCTTATAACCGCCAATAAGAAAGGGCGTCGACCGCGATGGTCGGCGCCCTTTTTGGTGCAAGGGGGACAGGTTCGCTTGCACCACCACAAAGGTGCCTGTCCCCTTTGTGGTGGTTGGCAGCTAGGCGGTGGGGAGTTCCGGCGTATTAGCCGGCTGTTGCGACTTGAGGTGAGCGTTGCGCCAGATGATCTGGATAACATAGCCGAGCGTGAAGACAAAGGCCACGCCGCTGATGAAATCGCCTACGAGGGGGATTGCCGTAAGTGCACCTGCGATCACGCCGCCGGCGGCCGCCATGGCGTAGCGGTTCTGGCTGTGTCCGACCATGCGCGCGATCGCGCACCCTGCAAAGGCACTCGACACCAGCGCGATGCCAATAACACCGCACATGAGGGCTCCGGCAAGCGACAGACCAGCGATAGAGATAATTAGCAGTAGGACGGCGGGGACGATAGCAATCGTGCCCAGAAGACCGCTCACCCACAGGGGCATGGGGCGCTGGTGGAGCATGCCGGCGGCGCTGGCGGTTGCGCGCGGAAAGACGAGTTCGAGCAGTAGGGCGACAAAGCAGGCCGAGAGTGCCGCGGCGACGATACCGCCGATGACATCGTTAACGGTGGAAGTATCCTCGCTCTCGGTGCGGTCGATCTTGAGCGCGCCGACCTCGGCTCCCGCGGCGCGCTCGGGGTCCTCGGAGACGTGCGCGTTCACGGTGCCGGTGATGTGGGCGTTCTTGCCCAGGATGAGCTTATCGGCCCAAACCTCGACATCGCCCTCGACGGTGCCATCGATAGTCACCGTATCGCCCGCAAGCGCTGCCGACTTGGTAGAGCCGCGCAGGGCAACCGTCTCGCCTATCGCATAGAAACAGTTGGTGGTGCTGTCGGAATTGAGCACGACATGCTGGCCGGCAACGGTCACGCTGCCATCAACCGTAGTCTTGGCAATGTCGATGGTGCGCGCCGCCAAGCGGACGGCGCCGCCCACCGTGCAGTCGCGGATGGAGAGGCTCTCGCCTGCTGCAATTATGTCGCGGCCGATGGACGCATCGTCCAAGTTGAGGGCCTGACCTGCCCAGTACAGGTCACCTTCGACGCCGGACGAATTGGCGTCATTGTCGGTCGCAAGTACGTTGCCTGCGGTGTCTGTGCCGGCGAACGACGCCGTGGGAAGTGCGGTGACCGCTAGGGCGACGAGCGCGAATAGGATCGTGATGCGGACCCACGCTTTACGGCGCTGGGTCGACGGGAATTGATTACAGGGCATAGTGAATCCTTCGTCAGATGCTCGACATACACCTAACAGGGTACCCAACGCGTGGGCGCTCTAAAAGAACCTCTCGGTTGCATTTCGAAGGGTCGTGCCGTGCTGTTTACTTTTTACGGTGCAAGAAGCGCGCGATATCTTCTTCGGTGGGGCTTTTGATGTCAAAGCGCAGCGAGAGCCAGCGCAGACCCATGGTCACGACAACGCATACGACCAGCGCGGCGACATTGCTCATAATGCCGCTCATAACGAGACACACATAGCTTGTCGATCCGGCGATGGCGGCGATGGCATAAAAGTTAGTACGTTGGAAAATGCCCGGAACCACGCCCATAAAGCCGTCGCGCAACATGCCGCCGCCCACCGCGGTGAAAAAGCCCATCATGATGCACACCGCCGGTGCAAAGCCGTAGACCAGCGCCTTGTCTGCTCCAGTGGCGGCGTAGATGCCGACCGAGATGATGTCGAGCAGGGGAATGAGTTTTTCGGGCTTGTCGACGATTGCCGGGAAAATATAGATGATGGCTGCCGTGGCAATGGAAAGCGGCAGCGCCATTGGCTGGTTGAGGATGTAGACGTTGCCCACCTGCAGCGTCATGTCGCGTAAAAGACCGCCGCCCAAGCCACAGACCACGGCAAGCGCGACCGCGCCCACCAGATCGAGCTTGTGCTCGCGCGCGACCAACACGCCCGAGATTGAAGCCGCGACGACGGCGAACATTTCGAGCCAAAACGGGATGGCGACCATGGCATCTGTGGCGTGTGAGGTAACGGTCATAGCGGCGACGACGGGCAAGATGGGGTCCTTTTGGTTGCGGGTTTAGACAATGCCCGTACATAGTACATGGTTGGCGGGCGTGGTGATCCTATTGCTCGGTAAACGGTCGGGACTGGGTGGGGGCGTAGGTTCCATGTTTGGGGATCTGGGTCGATGCTGAACGCGATGGGGGCGTGGCTGAATAGGAGGGATGTCCAAATTTTGAGCAGCGCTCAAAATTTATCCGGTCGGCTTACGCCGACCGCGCTGCGCTAAAAACGCGCCACTGGCGCGTTTTCTTTACGCTTTGCGCCCTGGCGGGTTCGAATCCCTCCTCCTCCGCCGTATTTGCTTGTAAGGGACTCTAAACAAAAAAGCCCCCGTTTTCGGGAGCTTTCTCAACCAAAATGGCGGAGGAGGAGGGATTCGAACCCTCGTGACCTTATACAGGCCAAACGGTTTTCGAGACCGCCGCATTCAACCACTCTGCCACCCCTCCGCGTGGGGTAAAAACAAAGCAGGCTCGAAGGCCTGCTTTGGAATTAACTGGCGGAGAGTCAGGGATTTGAACCCTGGAGACGCTTTTGACGCCTACACGATTTCCAATCGTGCTCCTTCGGCCACTCGGACAACTCTCCGTTAAATGCGAAAGTCAGTATACACGAGGAACCGCAAAGTGCAAACAGAAAAGTTGGCATTTTTTAAAACGCTTGGCCGCGCTTGTCGTTGCAGTGGGGTTTGAGGTGCCAAAAAACGGCTTCCGACCAGCGTGGTTGATTAACTCAATTGTTCAAAAGGGGTATTCATAAGCGACTTGGCAATGAATTTAAAAATCTTTGGGTGGCGCTGTGGACCACTGGTATGCATTTTGCGACCACAGCCTTGTGCCCGTTGACCTGTGGCTTGGCTCAGCTTGTCCCCGCGGCGTCGTATCTTGTCCACAAATCCGTCAAGCACTTGGTCAGCATTTGGTTGGAAGACGCATGAAACGTCGTGCGAGTATGGGCATATGTGGAGGTCATGAGGTTGTAGCTGCATATTCTTGCGGCCTAGGAGGTTGAAAGATATTATTACCAAGTCTTTTCCTGCTTCAGGCGCACCTTCACGACCTGAAGCCACATTTGCCCAGAGGAGGTGACAATATGAAGGCTTATGAACTGCTGTTCTTTGTTGACCCGTCGCTCGACCCCGAGACTCGTCTCGCTGTTATGAAGCGTATCGATACCACGATCGCTGAGGGCGCTGGCAAGGTCGACTCCGTTGACGAGTGGGGCAAGCGCAAGCTCGCCTACGAGATCAACGACCTCACCGATGGTGACTACACCCTCATCAACTTCCACGCAGATCCTACCCAGATCGCCGAGCTTGATCGCGTCCTGCGCATCACCGACGCTGTGGTCCGCCACATGATCGTCCGTCGCGACGACCAGGAGTAAGACTGTCGTTTTGGACTGGGCTTGTGCCCCAAGAGGAAGTAGTGAGTTATGAGCATCAATCGAGTGAACATCACCGGTAACCTCACGCGTGATCCCGAGCTGCGCGCCACCGCCGGCGGAACCCAGGTTCTGTCCTTTGGCGTCGCCGTGAACGATCGTCGCCGCAACCCGCAGACTGGCGAGTGGGAGGACTATCCCAACTTTGTCGACTGCACTATGTTCGGCACGCGCGCCGAGGCCGTGAGCCGTTTCCTGGCAAAGGGAAACAAGGTCGCGATCGAGGGCAAGCTGCGCTACAGCTCTTGGGAGCGCGATGGCCAGCGCCGGAGCAAGCTTGAGGTCATCGTCGATGAGATCGAGTTTATGAGCTCCCGTGGTGGCCAGGGTGGCTACGATCAGGGCGGTTACGCCCCCGCAGCTCCCGCGCCCGCAGCACGTCCTGCCGCACCGGTGGCTACGCCGCCCGCGGTCGACGTCTACGATGAGGACATCCCGTTCTAAGGGTTGTTCACCTATTTTTGAGTGAGAGGCGGCTTCGGTTCGCCGAAGTTGCCAAACGAAAGGTATTTTGACATGGCTAATGATTTTTCTGCACGTCAGCCGCGTCGTAAGTACTGCCAGTTCTGCAAGGAGAACACTGAGTTCATCGACTATAAGGACACTCAGCTTCTCCGTAAGTACATGACCGACCGTGGCAAGATCAAGCCCCGTCGCGTCACTGGCGCTTGCACGCAGCATCAGCATGACATCGCCAACGCCATCAAGCGCGCCCGCGAGATGGCTCTCCTGCCGTACACCGTCCCCGTGGTTTCCTCTCGTGGCAACCGCGACCGCGGCTAAGAAGGGAGACGCATCATGAAGGTTATTCTTCTCGATGAGATCAAGGGCAAGGGCGGCGAGGGTGACGTCGTAGAGGTCGCTCAGGGTTACGCTGAGAACTTCCTGTTCCCCAAGAAGCTCGCTGTTGCCGCCACCAAGGGCAACCTCAAGCAGCTCGACGAGCGTCGCAACAACATCGCCAAGCGCGAGGCCGTCCGTCTGGCTACCGCCAACGAGACCAAGACTGCCCTCGAGGGCAAGCAGGTCACCGTTGACGTCAAGGTCGGCGACGAGGGCATCCTCTTTGGCTCTGTTACCGCCGCTATGATTGCTGACGCCATCAAGGCTCAGCTCGGTATGGACATCGACCGCAAGCGCGTCGAGCTCGGTAAGCCCATCAAGGTTGCCGGTGCCCACACCGTTGCCATCTCGCTGTACCGCGAGATCAAGGCCGAGGTTGTCGTTCTCGTCGGCGTTACCGCCGAGGAGCTCGCTGCCGAGGCTGAGGTCGAGGAGGCCGCTGAGGTCGCCGAGGCCGAGACCGCCGAGGTCGAGACCGAGGCTGCTGCTGAGTAGCATTTGCTGCAACGCAACAATCTTGTTCTAAGAAGGGCGCTCTGGGAGACCGGGGCGCCCTTTTATTTTTTGCGCTGAGTGGGTGTCACGTCATACATTGAGATGCAGTCCCACATAAGCGTTGTGTTAGACCACTTTGGATAAGTGTCCTGCACGCAGTACACGCGACGGGGCCCCGGTTGCGACAATTCCATCATCAGGAGAGATGGAGGTTGCAATGGAAGACGTGCTCACCCAGCTGACGAGGCAGTTCCTCCCGCAGATGAGGCTTATAGGACAAAATGTGTGTCCACGTTGGGGGCATCGGCGCAGGTCGATGCCCCTTTTTCAGCCGTTTAAATTCCGTGCCCGCTTTTAACCGCTCGGACAGAATGTGTGTCCGGTTGCCTATCGTTACCGCAGGTAGATAACCTTTTCCGGAACCGTTAAATACCCTTTCGGAAGAGGTGCCCATGAAGGCCGTTTATTGCCCCTACTGCGGCGGTCGGACCAAGCGCAACGGCAGGACCTCATCGGGGTCCCAGCGGTGGAGGTGCACGGCCTGCGGCGCGTCGACGACGGTGAGGTACGACGACACGGCGACGAGGCTGGACGAGTTCCTCGGGTGGCTCCTCTCCAAGGACTCCTAGGCGGCGATGCCGGGCGGCGGGCGGTCCTTCAGGCGCAGGACGGCCGAGTTCTGGGAGGTCTGGCCCATGCCCGTCCCCGACGGCGAGCTGCACCGCGTGCTCTACGTCGACGGGATCTGGGTCGCGCGCGACCTCGTGGTGCTCATATGCTGCAGCGGCGAGAGGGTGGTCTCCTGGTACATGGCAAGGTCGGAGAACTCGAGGGCGTGGTCGGCCCTCATGGCGCCGATCCCGGCGCCCGAGGTGGTCGTCACCGACGGCGGGAGCGGGTTCGCCAAGGCCGTGCGCGAGACCTGGCCGCGCACCAGGGTCCAGAGATGCACCTTCCACGCCTTCTCGCAGGTCAAGCGCTACACGACGACGCGGCCGAAGCTCCAGGCGGGGCGCGAGCTCTACCTCATCGCGCGCGACCTCATGGGAATCGAGACGCTGCACCAGGCCGAGCTCTGGGTCGAGCGCTAGCTCGACTGGTGCGGGTTCTGGGCCGACTTCCTGGAGGATAGAACCGTGGTGGACGGCAGGAGGGCCTGCACCCACGAGAGGCTGAGGCGGGCGCGCTCGTCGCTGTCGTCGCTGGTGTCGGCGGGGACGCTGTTCACCTACCTCGACCCCGCCCTGGCCAAGGCCGGCCCGCTGCCGTCGACCAACAACATGATCGAGGGAGGGGTGAACTCGCAGATGAGGGCCGTCCTGCGCAACCACCGGGGGCTGACGTCGGTCAAGCGCGTGAAGGCGGTGTTCTGGTGGTGCCACGCGCACTCGGGGGGCGCGAGGACGGCGCGCGAGAAGCTCGCCACGATGCCGACCGACGCGGACATCGACTTCCTGTTCAGCGTCTACTCCGCCTCGCCGTCACGCGAGGACGGAGGGCCGGAATGGGGCGACAGGGCCGTGTGGGAGGACCTCCACCACAGGGACCCGTACCCGTTCTGGCTGGATTAATGG
Organism: Collinsella sp. AF11-11; assembly: GCF_003465485.1. Classification (NCBI taxonomy): domain Bacteria; kingdom Bacillati; phylum Actinomycetota; class Coriobacteriia; order Coriobacteriales; family Coriobacteriaceae; genus Collinsella; species Collinsella sp. AF11-11. The sequence goes on from NZ_QSAS01000019.1 coordinate 10,407, forward strand.
ATGGAAACGGATGTTCTATCGGGACACACATTTTGTCCTATAAGCCGCAGATGACGGCTGCCGAGAAGAGCAGGGCCCTGAGATCGCTCAAGGCGCTGATAGACGCGGAGCTTTTCGAACTCGCGGCAAGCGAGGGGGCGGAAGACGATCCCGACAGAGCCTGCCCCTGGTGCGGCTCCCCGCATTACGTGAAGAGGGGGCGAGACGGGAGCGGCCGTCAGCGGTTCCTCTGCCGAGGGTGCGCCAGGACCTTCACCGACGCCACCATGCGCATCTTCTCCACCACCAAGCTCGACAGGTCGGCCTGGATGAGGTTCGCGGAGTGCCACGTGGACATGCTCCCGCTGCGCGAGTCGGCGGAAAAGTGCGGCGTGTGCCTCAAGACGGCGTTCTTCATGCGCCACAGGCTGCTCGAGGCCATGGCCAAGCGCATGCCCGCCTTCCGCGTGGAGGCCGGCGGCGGGGCCGAGCTCGACGAGTGCTTCTTCAGGGAGAGCTTCAAGGGAAACCGCTCCAGGTCGGAGTCCGGCATGCCCAGGAAGCCCCGCACAAGGTCGCAGGGAACCGACGGGCACGAGAAGATATGCGTGCTCACCGGCATCAACGACGCCGGCGACATCTTCTACGAGATCGCGGGGAGGGGCGGCCTCGACGAGGCGGCAGCCAGGGAGCTGCTCGCCGACAAGCTCGCGGCCGGCGCGATAATCTCGACGGACCGTGCGCACGTGTACCGCCGCGTCCTGCCCGCCCTCGGCGTCGGCGCGCACATCGCCAGCAAGAGGGAGGAGCACGCCATCAACAGGGTGAACAGCCTCCACTCCCAGATGAGGCACTTCATCGGCAGGTTCCGGGGTGTCTCCACGAGACGCCTCGAGAACTACCTCGCCTGGTTCAAGTGGACATGGTGCTTCAAGGTCCGCAGGAGCGCGGACGAGCTCGCCGAGCTCATAGTGAGGCAGGCAGCCCGCGGCACGTACGAGAAGACCTGGCGCCAGTACAAGGTGACCCCCTATCCGTTCTACGAGTACTGGATCAAGCAGGCGAAATGGGACTCGCGTGCGCGGAGGGCCATATACGGCGTGGCGTGATGTCCAGGGCGGTCTGGCGCAGCGCATCTGCGGCAAGCGCTGAAGTCGTGCCCCGATGCAAATAGCAACAGCTAGCGATATTCTTCGGGAACGTCGAAACCGTACTCACGGCATAGGAGCATGACATCGTGGGCGTCGTGCTCGTCATGCTGATAGCCCAAGTGAAACAACAGCTGGCTTTCGGGGTCGATGCACGACACCTCCACCTCGCCGATGCGCCCCCTCCCCGAAAAGACCTCCCCGGGAAAACGATCTCCCTGATACAGAATATCGCCATTCTCGGCGAAATCGAAGCAATGCAGGTCGACGATGCGCCCCGCCTCGTCTTGCCACACCGTGTGATCTTCGGTGGTGAAAGATGCAGCCACCTCGGAAAACCCCTCATCAGCAATTAGATCCACGAACCTTTGGTAATCCCCGCGCTGAACGAACAGGTCGATGTCGTTATGAGCCCTGGTCTCACGCCCGACAAGCGCATCGATGCCCCAGCCGCCATCAAGGTATACGCCAATGCCCGCACCTGCGGAAAGGCCGATTATCCAACACGCATCATCCTTGGTGACCATAGGAGCTCCTTCGCTTTCGCCTGCTATCTAAGCAAGAAAGATTATAGGAAAAGTCCCAGTATCCAAAGCGGTCGGGACTGCGGACAAAAAGTTGGACCGTTGAGGTCCGGAACGGAGTCCGCATGGCATACAGTAGGAGAATGGTGGAGAGGGCCAGGGCGCTTCGCGGCGCCGGGCTCACCGTCATGGAGATAACCGAGATACTCGGCGGGCCCGGCAAGACGTCCGTCTGGCGCTGGATCAGGGACGTGCGCAAGCCCGCGGGAAGGGCCGGTGGAGGAATGGACCTGCCGCGACTCGTCGGGGACGGCCCCGACTACCCCGACATCGACCCGGAGGACAAGGACGCCCTGATCGAGCGGCTCAGGCTCGAGAACGCGGTGCTGAGGGCGGTGCAGGACGTTTTAAAAGCCGAGAGCCTCGACGGGATGTCGAACAGGGAGAAGACCCTGGTGATAGACCGCCTGAGGCCTGCGGGGAAGTGGTCCTTGAGAGAACTCACGAGTTCCTTGGGGATATCAAAGAGCTCCTATGAGTACCAGCGCCGCGCGATCGCGAGGCCCGACCGGCGCGCGCCCCTGCGCGCGCTCGTGCGCAGGATCTTCACCGAGGACGGCGAGGGGGCGCGGGGGTACCGCTTCGTGACGGCGCGCCTGCGCGAGCTCGACGAGCCCGTGCGCGCCTCGGAGAAGGTCGTCCTCCGCATCATGCGCGAGGAGGGCCTGGTCCCCAGGTGGATGAGGAGGAAGAGGAGGCCCTACAGCTCCTATGCGGGCGAGCCGACGCCGGCCCCGCCGAACCTCGTGCGCCGCGACTTCCGCTCGGCCCTGCCGAACTTCCTGTGGCTCACCGACATCACCGAGTTCAGGCTGCCCTCCGGCAGGAAGGTCTACCTGTCGGCCATCAGGGACTGCTTCGACTCCTCGGTCGTGGCGTGGAGGGCCGGCGAGAGACCGGACGCCGCGCTCGCCAACTCGACGCTCGAGGACGCCTGCGCGCTGCTCGCGCCCGGCGAGCGCCCCGTCATCCACTCCGACCGCGGCGGCCACTACCGCTGGCCCGGCTGGATCTCGATCTGCGAGGGGCACGGCCTCGCCAGGAGCATGTCCGCCAAGGGCTGCAGCCCGGACAACGCGGCGATGGAGGGCTTCTTCGGCCTGCTCAAGAGGGAGTTCTGGCACGGCAGGGACTGGTCGGGCTGGACCCCTGCCCGCTTCATCGAGGAGCTCGGGGGCTGGATCGGCCGATACAATACGGAGAGGCGCAGCGATGCGCTCGGCGGCCGCACGCCGGCCGAGTTCCGCGCCGCGCTGGGAAGGGCGCGTAACGGTCCAAGAAATCGTCCGCAGTCCCGTCTAACACAACGCACATAAGGGACCGTTCATCCGTTTGGTTCGGTGATGATTGTTAAGGCGCGCCTCGATTTAAAGCTGTGGCTGATACTATGGATGCTCGCAAGCGATATGAATGAGGATGCTCATGGCATATGACGATAGGGAGACCGGGCTGACGGTCGAGGACCGTGGTTCCAAGTTGGGTCTTCCCCAAAACCAAGATGCAGAGGCCAATGTACTGGCCGCTATGCTGCTATCGCCCGAGGTGGTCGAAGAGGCCCAGGTCGAGCTGCAGCCCGATGACTTCTACCGGCCCATTCATAAGACCATCTATACCGCGATGGTCGATATGTACAACAGCCGCATTCCCATCGACTCCATCTCGCTGATCGATTACCTGCGAAGCATCAACAAGCTTGATGCCGTGGGCGGCGAGGCCTACATTTTGGAGTTGATGGGTCAGACCCTGTCGCTCGTCAACTGGCAGCACCATGCCGCTATCGTTCGCCGCGATTCGATGCTGCGTGAGCTGATCGGCGCCACCAACGAGATCAACGCGCTGGCCTATAACGCTCCCACCGATACCAAAGAGGTCGTGGAGCTGGCCGAGAGCAAGCTGCTCAAGGTCACGGCACGCGAGGTCAAGTCGAGCTACAAGACGCTGACCGAGTTTATGGTCGAGGCCTATAACGAGGCCGAGGAAGTGTGCCAGGCAGGCGGCCAGGCTGCGGGCGTGCCCACGGGCTTCCCGTCGCTCGACCGCATGCTCATGGGTTTTCGCGAGGGCCAGCTCATCATCATCGGCGCCCGCCCTGCTGTGGGTAAGACGTCGTTCGCCCTGAATCTGGCGCTCAACGCTGCCGCGGCCGGTTATACCGTCGGCTTCTTCTCGCTGGAGATGTCGGGCAAGGAAATTGCCCAGCGTCTGATTTGCGCCTACGCCATGATTTCGATCAGTGACTTCCGCATGGGCCGCATTAGCCCCGAGCAGTGGGCCAATATCAACGAGGCCACGCAGACCTTGTCCAAGCTCGATATTCTGATTGACGATACGCCCGGCACCACAGTGACCGAGATTCGCGCCAAGAGCCGCCGCATGCTCCACAACAAGGAGAAGGCCATCATCATCCTGGACTACCTGCAGCTGGTGAGTCCTCCGCCGGGACGCCGCTCCGAGAGCCGTACCGTCGAGGTCTCCGAGATGTCGCGTGGTCTGAAGATCATGGCCAAGGAACTCAAGATCCCGCTCATCGCGCTGTCGCAGCTCTCGCGTCAGGTCGAATCCCGTACCGGCAAGCGCCCGCAGCTTTCCGACCTTCGTGAATCGGGCTCCATCGAGCAGGACGCCGATATCGTTATGTTCTTGGACCGCTCCGCCGATGAGGCCGAAGCCTCGCGCGACGATCGACCCGACGAGGGCGTTACGCGTATCGTCGTGGCCAAGAACCGTTCGGGCCCGATCGGCGACGTCGACCTGATGTTCCTGCCGGCATCCACCAAGTTCTATGAGCTTGATGGGGCACATGCCGAGGAGTAGGACAGGCGCCCGTTGCACGGGTATACTGGGAATGTTTTGTGCTTCTGCGTGCCGGCGTGGCGCGTAGACAGTCCATGAATGTAAGGAGTAAACATGCCGTCAACCGTTTTGGTCGGTGCCCAGTGGGGCGATGAGGGCAAGGGTAAGATTTGCGACCTGGTCGCCGGCGACTTCGATGCCGTCGTGCGCTACTCGGGCGGCAACAACGCCGGTCACACCATCGTCGTCAACGGCAAGAAGTACGGCCTGCACCAGGTGCCCTCTGGCATCATGTATTCCGACCACGTGTCGGTGATCGGTAACGGCTGCGTCGTCAACCCCAAGGTTGTCCTTGAGGAGATCGACATGTTCGAGGCCGACGGCATCACCACCAAGAACCTCAAGATTAGCGGCAACGCGCATGTCATCATGCCGTACCACATCGATCTGGATGGCGCCTTTGAGCAGAAGCTCGGCAAGAAGAACATCGGTACCACCAAGCGCGGCATCGGTCCGTGCTACCAGGACAAGATGGCCCGCATCGGCCTGCGCATGCAGGACATGCTGGACGAGGCACTGTTCCGCGACAAGCTGGAGACCGCTCTTGCCCGCGTGAACCCCGAGCTTGAGCTCATCTACAACCTGCCCACCTACACCGTGGACCAGATTTGCGACGAGTATCTGCCCATGGCCGAGCGCCTGCGCCCCTACATCACCGAGACGAGCTTGCTGCTCAACAACATGATCGACGAGGGTAAGGACCTGCTGTTTGAGGGCGCCCAGGCCACGCTGCTCGACATCGACCACGGCACCTATCCGTACGTGACGTCTTCCAACTGCACCGCCGGCGGCGCCATTACCGGTTCTGGCGTCGGCATGAAGAACGTCGACCGCGTGCTGGGCGTCATGAAGGCCTACATCACCCGCGTCGGTTCGGGCCCCATGCCCACCGAGCTTTCCTATGAGTCCGAGGCCGGCCACACGCTGACCGAGGAGGGCTACGAGTACGGCGTGACCACCGGTCGCCGTCGTCGCTGCGGCTGGTTCGACGGCCCTATCGCCAACTATGCCTCGCGCGTCAACGGCCTCACCGACATCGCCGTGACCAAGCTCGACGTGCTTTCGGCCTTCGACACCATCAAGGTGTGCGTGGCTTACGACGTCGACGGCGAGCGCTACACCAGCGTGCCCGAGCATCAGGTGCGCTTTGAGCATGCCAAGCCCATCTACGAGGAGCTCCCCGGCTGGAAGTGCGACATCACCGGTTGCCGCAGCTTTGATGAGCTGCCGCAGGAGGCTCAGGACTACGTGGCGTTTATCGAGGATCTGGCACACACCCGCGTGACGTTCATTGGCGTCGGCGCCGGTCGCGAGCAGATCATCAACCGATTCTGGAAGTAATCGGGATCATTTGGTTATTGCGATATACCCCTTTGCAGCCCAAGTGGGCGGCCGAGGGGTATATTTGCTTGCAAAGGGCTCGCGCGGAGCGGGCTATTCATCCATAGAGGAGGCACCCTTGAAGGCGGACACTCAAACCATCGACATCCTGTTGTTGGGCAGCGGCGGCCGCGAGCATGCTTTGGCAGCAAAGCTCGCAGCATCACCGCGCGCCGGCAAGCTCTACATCGCGCCGGGCAACGGCGGCACCGCGAGCTGCGGCGAGAACGTTGTTCTCGACGACTGCGATCCTGCGGCCGTGGCGGCGTTTGCTCAGAGCCACGGATGCGGACTCGTGGTAATTGGTCCCGAGGCTCCGCTCGTGGCGGGCGTGGCCGACGCCGTGCGCGCGGCGGGTATTCCCTGCTTTGGCCCGGGTGCCGAGGGCGCCCAGATGGAGGGCTCCAAACTGTTCTCCAAGCAGCTCATGGAGCGCGCCGGTATCCCGACGGCAGCCTATGGTTCATTTACCGACGAGGCTTCGGCTCTCGCCTACGTGCGTGAGCAGGGCGCTCCGTTGGTCGTCAAGGCCGACGGCCTTGCCGCGGGCAAGGGCGTTATCGTGGCGACCGAACTTGAGCAGGCCGAGGAGGCCGTGCGCGAGTGCTTTGGCGGCACCTTTGGCGACGCCGGCAACACCGTGGTCATCGAGGAGATGCTGACCGGCCCCGAGTGCTCGCTTTTGGCCTTTACCGACGGCAAGACCGTGCGCCCCATGGCCACCTCGCAGGACCACAAGCGCGCGCTCGAGGGCGACAAGGGCCCCAACACCGGCGGCATGGGCGTCTACAGCCCGGTGCCCATCGTGACTGACGAGGAGCACGCCACCATGGTGAAGGTCATGGAGCAGACCGTGGCCGAGCTTGCTGCCGAGGGCATCGACTACCGCGGCTGCCTGTATGGCGGCTTTATGCTCACGCCTGCCGGCCCCAAGGTGCTGGAGTTCAATGCCCGCTTTGGCGACCCCGAGACGCAGGTCGTGCTGCCGCGCCTTAAGAACGATCTGGTCGAGGTCATGCTCGCCTGCGCCAACTGCGAGCTCGACCAGATTGAACTCGACTGGCGCGACGAGTGGGCCGTGGCCGTTGTCCTGACGAGCGCGGGCTACCCCGGCAGCTACGAGAAAGGCAAGGTCATCACCGGTATTGAGGATGCCGAGGCCATGGAGAACGTGACGGTGTACCACGCGGGCACTGCCGTGGTGGACGGCCAGCTCGTGACCAATGGTGGCCGCGTGCTTGCCGTGACCGCTCTGGGCGACACGTTCGAGAACGCTCGCAACCTTGCCTACGAGGCCTGCGAGAAGATTGATTTTGAGGGCAAGACCCTGCGTCACGACATCGGCTTGCGCGCGCTGCGCGGCCGCGACGCCTGGGATGCCTAAAATCCGAGAGGAATGAGACGGATGGACGAGAAGAACGAAGAACTCGTGGACGCGCAGATCGTCGAGGAGGACAGCCGCATGTATGGGCACGCCGAGGGCGAGCCTGGTGGCGAGGTCGCTGACGAGCCGGCGCTGGTGCTGGGCGACGACGACCCGCACGATGCCGAGCTGCACGAGAAGATTCTTTCGGAGGAGTGCGCCTGGAAGGGCAAGATCCTCGACGTCCACCGTCTTGAGGTTGAGCTGCCCAACGGTCGCCGCAGCGCCCGCGATATCGTTCGCCATCCGGGTGCGGCGGCCGTTGTGGCACTGACCGAGAGCGGCAAGATCGTACTGGTGCGTCAGTACCGCACCGCCATCGACCGCGTGACGGTCGAGATTCCCGCCGGCAAGCTCGACCCGGGCGAGGACCCGCTCGATTGCGCCAAGCGCGAACTGCATGAGGAGACGGGCTTTAGGGCCGGTCGTATTCGCTTTTTGACGTCGATTGTCACGTCATGCGGTTTTTGCGATGAGATCATCCACATCTACTTGGCTACCAAGCTCGAGTTTGATGCGCCCAACCCCGACGATGACGAGTTTGTCAACGTGGACCTGGTGCCGCTGCACGAGCTGATCGACGCCGTGCTCGACGGCAAGATCGAAGACGCCAAGACCGTCGTGGGCGCTCTTGCCTGCGACAGTATCGCTCACCGACTAGGCGGGGCAGAGCTGTAACGAGCGGGGATGATCCCGCAGGTTTGTGTAAGTCAGCGAAAGTGCTCCATTTGAGACAAGGTGGTCTAAAAGAGGAGGGAAGCGTATGGATATACGCGACCGACGATTGAAGGCCAGATTGTCTAAATGGGGCGCTTGCAGCGTCGAGACGAAACGCGGTTTGGTAAAACCGCGTAAGGTGATTATGCTGAAGAGGTTTCTTTCTTACTACAAGCCCCAGATGGGGCTTTTTGTTGCCGATACTGTTTGCGCTCTGGTGCTTGCCGCCATTGACCTTGCGTTTCCTATTATTCTGCGCAATTTGACCGGTGGGCTGTTTACTCAGGGTCAGGCTGTCATTATGCAGGCGCTCGGCATGATCGCGGTGGGCTTGGTGCTGATGTATGCCGTCCGCTGCGCCTGCCGCTATTTTGTGAGCTATTGGGGTCACGTGATGGGCGCGCGTATGGAGTCCAAAATGCGCGAGGACCTGTTTGACCAGTATGAGCGCTTTAGCTTTGCGTACTTTGACCGCAACAGCTCGGGCGACATGATGAGCCGCGTGGTCAACGACCTGTTCGATATCTGCGAGGCGGCGCACCACGTGCCCGAGTGGATCATCATCTGCGGCATCGAGATTATCGGCTCGTTTGTGATCCTCTTTACCATCGCCCCGGTGCTGGCGCTCGCCATGGCTGTGGTGACAGCAGCGTTTGCGGTCATCATGTTTTGGCAGAACATGCGCATGCGCGAGGTCTTTAGCGACAACCGCAAAAAGATCAGCGGCATCAATGCGCAGCTGCAGGATTCGCTGGCGGGCATGCGCGTGGTCAAGAGCTTTGCCAATGAGGAGACCGAACGCTTCAAGTTCCGCGCCTCCAACAATCGCTACCTTTCGTCCAAGGAGAACATGTATCACGCCATGGGCGTCTATACTGCGACGTATGGCCTGCTCTCGGGTGTGCTCTATGTGATCGTGGTACTGCTGGGCGGCTGGCTGGTCGCCCAGGGACAGCTGCAGGCGGTCGATATGGCGACCTTTGCACTCTATATTTCGCTGTTCTGCACGCCGCTCGAGACGCTCGTCAATTCGGCCGAAACGTATCAGAAGGCCATCGCCGGCTTTAAGCGCATGGACGAGGTGCTCTCGACTGCGCCGGATATCCAGGACAAGCCGGGCGCCACGGATCTGCAGGTGACCGCCGGCGCCGTGGTTTATCACGACGTGTGCTTTAACTACGAGGATGTTGAGCTGGGCGAGGGCGATGCCGACGAGCGTCCCGTTATCGACCATATGGACCTGTCCATCAAGCCCGGGCAGACCATCGCTTTGGTTGGCCCTTCGGGCGGCGGCAAGTCCACGACCTGTTCGCTGCTGCCGCGCTTTTATGACGTGGCTACCGGATCCATTAGCATCGACGGCCAGGACGTGCGCGATGTGACGCAGCAGAGCCTGCGCCGCGCCATCGGCCTGGTGCAGCAGGATGTCTATCTATTTGACGGTACGATTGGCGAGAACATCGCCTATGGCAAGCCGGGCGCTACGGCTGAAGAGATCGCCGAGGCCGCCCGTCGCGCCAACATCGATGCCTTTATCGAGTCGCTTCCACAGGGCTATGACACGGTCGTGGGCGAGCGCGGCAGCCGTCTTTCGGGCGGACAGAAGCAGCGTGTTGCCATCGCGCGCGTGTTTCTCAAGAACCCCAAGATCCTTATTTTGGATGAGGCGACGAGTGCTTTGGATAACGAGAGCGAGGAGGCGGTGCAGGAGTCGCTCGAAGAGCTGGCACGCGGCCGCACCACGATTATCATCGCCCACCGTCTTTCGACCATTAAGCATGCCGATGAGATCGCGACCGTTGAGCATGGTCGCGTTGTGGAGCGTGGCACGCACGAGGAGCTTCTCGCCCGTGGCGGCACTTATGCCCGTTACTATCGAATGCAGTTCGAAGGTGCGCGTGCGCACGAGCTCGACTGATTGATATGACAGGAAGTTTATGGCTGACAAGAACCCTTTGACTCCGGAAGAAGTGACGGAGTTATTCTCCGAAATCGATGCATCCGGTGTCTTGGATCCCACGCTTGCCAAAAAGCGCACCGAGCGCATGCGTGAGAAGGAGGCTGCGGCCAAGCGCGGTGACAAAGCGGCGCTAGCGCAGCTGCGCAGCGAGGACCGCGCGAGCCAGGCAAAACATATCGACCCGCTGTCCGAGGACGACCCTTCGGGCTCGCAGGTGAGCCATACCATTACGAAGACTGCCATGGCCGTGGTCATTGGCATCTTGGTGCTGATTGTGGGCATGCAGATTGGCTACGGCGTGATGCGACGCCTGAACACCGCCAACCTGTCCGAGAGCGTTTCGGTGGATACCGTTTCGACGGCGCTGAAGGGCGGCCTTGAGTGGGGCAACGGCTTTACGCAGTTCCCGCTCGACTTTACCGTCGATGAAGCTGATGAGCGTACGGGCACGGTCGAGGTGACGGTGTTGGACACATCGTCTGCCAACGAGCTCGAGCTGCTGTCCAACGGGCAGATTCAGGCCGCTGCGCTTGCGACCAACGCGCTGCTCAACGATAAGATCGACCGCGTGGTGTATAACGTTCACGCCTATATCGACGAGGATAGCAACATTCAGCACGATTCCTTCTTTGGCATGTTTCCCGCGCGGGGTCATCAGAGCGCCATTTTGACGTTTGTGTGGACCAAGAGCTCATCCAACGCCACGAGTATCGACTGGAAGATGCGCATCGTAAGCATGGACGACACCATTGCCGAGCGCATTCAAAAACAGGTGAACTCGGTTTCGTCGCTGATCGAGGACCCGGTGGTGAGCCAGACCAAGATTGACGAGGAAAAGGCCGAACGTGACCTGGAGCATCGTCTGCATGGCCGCGAGATTTTCCGCGGCGGCAAGCCCGATCGCTCACCGTCCGATCTGCTGGAACAGGACAAGCAAAAGTAAGAGGCCATTATCCCGCGTGAGCCACAAGCCCACGCGGGATGATTTTTAATCCCCGTCCCAGAAAAATCATTATGCATAGAAAGTCATAATTATCATTTCGTAAACATTTCGATGAAATTAACGCCATGAGGCATGCTTGCGGTTACAATACCGCGAGGCCTAACTACACACCTTTAAGCCGGTCCTGTGAGACCGGGAAGGAGAATTATGGCGAACAACCATACCGCGGGCGCTGCCGCCCGCACCTTCGCGCCCAGCGAGCTTTGCCAGCGTATGCTGGCCAAAACCAGCAAGGGCACCTGCGGTCCCTGTATCCTGTATCTTGAGGATGGGACCATTTTTTATGGACGTGCATGCGGCGCCGAGGGCACCGCGACCGGCGAAGTCTGCTTCAACACCTCGCTTGAGGGCTACTTTGAGGTCATGACCGACCCGAGTTATGCCGGCCAAATTGTAACCATGACCTATCCGCAGATCGGCAATTACGGTATCGACGAGACCGATGTCCAGTCGGCCTTCCCCGGCGACGCCGTGCGCCCTGCGAGCGCTCCGGCTATGCGCGGCATGATCGTTCGCGACATGTGCGCCACGCCTTCTAACTGGCGCTCGGCCGTCAGCGTGCCGGAGTACCTGCGCGCTCACGGCATCGTCGCTATCGAGGGTGTCGACACCCGCGCTCTGGTGCGCCATCTGCGCGACAATGGTTCCAAGATGGGCATTATCTCGACAGAGATCTTCGACGTCGACGAGCTCGCCGAGCGTCTGGACGCAGCGCCCACGCTGGTGGGCGAGAACCTGGTCAAGACCGTGAGCTGTCCCGCGCCTCACGAGTTTGTGGCCGCCGACCTGCCTGCCACGCATGGCTTTGCGCTTGTGGCTGCCGCTCCTGCCCGTCACAAAGTGGTCGCCTACGACTGCGGTGTGAAGCGCGGTATTCTGGAGGGCCTGGTCCGTGCCGGCTGCGACCTCACCGTCGTGCCGTGGGATACGCCCGCCCAGCAGGTGCTCGACATGAATCCTGATGGCGTCTTTTTGTCCAACGGCCCCGGCGACCCCGATGCCGTGGTGGAGACCTACGAGCAGGTGCAGCAGCTGATCGGCAAGGTGCCGGTCTTTGGTATTTGCCTGGGTCACCAGATGATCAGCTTGGCCTGCGGCGCCCAAATGGAAAAGCTTAAATTCGGTCACCGTGGCGGTAACCAGCCGGTTATGAATCTGGTGAGCCGTCGCGTGGAGATCACCGCGCAAAACCACGGCTTTGGCCTTCTGTTCCCCAGTCTGGGCAAACTGATTCCGGAGCTTTCCGGCGGCGAAACCGAGCATGCGGCCGATGGCGACCTGCGCGCCTGGGTGCGTCGCGGCGTCGCGCCGGTCGTGATGAACGAGCGCTTTGGTCGCATTCGCCTGACACATGTGAACCTCAACGACGGCACCGCCGAGGGCATCCAGCTGCTCGACGCCCCGTGTTTCTCGGTCCAGTACCACCCCGAGGCTTCGCCCGGCCCCACCGATGCCCACTATCTCTTTACCGCCTTTACGCGACTCATGGACGGCGAGGAGAACTACCTGGACATCGACACCGCGAAGGACCGCCTCGCCGGCTGGAATTTCGCCGAGTCCGAGAACGCTGCGACCGAGGAGAACTAACATGCCTAAACGTACTGACATCAAGCGCATCCTCGTTATTGGTTCGGGCCCCATCGTTATTGGCCAGGCCTGCGAGTTCGACTACTCCGGCGCCCAGGCCTGCAAGGTGCTCAAGGAGGATGGCTTTGAGGTCATCCTGGTCAACTCCAATCCGGCGACCATCATGACCGACCCGGGCTTGGCCGACCGCACCTATGTTGAGCCTATCACCGCCGAGTTTATCGAGCGCGTGATCAAGAAAGAGCGCCCGGACGCGCTGCTGCCCACGCTGGGCGGCCAGACCGGTCTGAACGCCGCCGTCGAGCTGGCAAAGGACGGCACGCTCGACAAGTACGGCGTCGAGATGATCGGCTGCGACCTGGCCGCTATCGAGCGCGGCGAGGACCGCAAACTCTTTAACGAGGCCATGGCCGAGATCGGCCTGGAGGTCGCGCGCTCGGGCTATGCCTACAGCGTGGCCGACGCCGAGGCTATCGCCGAGCGCGTGGGATATCCCTGCGTACTGCGCCCGAGCTTTACCCTCGGTGGCGCCGGCGGCGGCATCGCGCATACCCACGAGGAGCTCGTCTCCATCGTGAGCCAGGGCCTTGAGCTCTCGCCTGCCCATGAGGTGCTGGTCGAGGAGTCCATCGAGGGTTGGAAAGAGTATGAGATGGAGGTCATGCGCGACCACGCCGGCAACGGCATCATCGTGTGCTCCATCGAGAACCTCGACCCCATGGGCGTGCACACCGGCGACTCCATCACCGTGGCGCCAGCGCAGACCCTCTCCGACCTTGAGTACCAGCGCATGCGTGTCGCGTCGCTCGCCATTCTGGAGAAGATTGGCGTCGAGACCGGCGGCTCCAACGTGCAGTTTGCCGTGAACCCCCAGACCGGCCGCCTGATCGTCATCGAGATGAACCCGCGCGTGAGCCGTTCGTCCGCACTGGCCTCCAAGGCCACGGGCTTCCCCATCGCCAAGGCCGCCGCTCGCCTGGCCGTGGGCTACACGCTCGACGAGATCGTCAACGACATCACCAAGGCAACGCCCGCCTGCTTTGAGCCCACGATCGACTACTGTGTGGTCAAGGTGCCGCGCTTTGCCTTCGAGAAGTTTAAGGGTACCGACCCCACGCTCACCACGCGCATGAAGGCCGTGGGCGAGATTATGGCGATCGGCCGCACCTTTGAGGAGGCCTTCGGCAAGGCCATGCGCTCACTGGAGGACGGTCACCAGGGCATCTGCGCCGGTGGCAAGGAGGGTGCCGACAAGCTGAGCGACGATGAGCTCGCTCAGGCCGTGGCAACCCCGACCGAGCACCGCATCTTCTTTGTGGTCGAGGCCCTGCGCCGTGGCTGGGACATCGCCCACATCCATGCCATCTGCGGTATCGATCCGTGGTACCTCAACCGTATCAACGACATGGTGCAGGTCCAGGAGAGCATCCGCGGCCTGCGTGTGGAGGATATCGACGCCGACGCGATGCGCCTGCTCAAGCAGTACGGCACGAGCGACGCCGAGATTGCCGCGCTGACCGGCTCGGACGAGCGCTTTGTGCGCGCCTATCGCAAGGGTCTGGGCGTGGTTCCCAGCATGAAGACGGTCGATACCTGCGCTGCGGAGTTTTCGAGCGCCACGGAGTACCACTACAAGACGTACGAGAACATCTACCGCACGAGCCCGGATGCCAAGAAGTGCGTGGCTCCCGACGAGACCACGCCGGCGGACAAGCCCAAGGCGATGATCCTGGGCGCCGGCCCCAACCGCATTGGCCAAGGTATCGAGTTCGATTACTGCTGCGTGCACGCGAGCTACGCACTGGCGGCTCGCGGCTTCGAGACCATCATGGTCAACTGCAATCCCGAGACCGTCTCGACCGACTATGACACGTCCGACCGTCTGTACTTTGAGCCGCTCACCTACGAGGACGTCATGGACGTTATCGATGTCGAGCGCCCCGACGGCGTCGTGGTGACGCTCGGCGGCCAGACTCCGCTTAAGCTGGCGCGCATGCTCGAGGAGAGCGGCGTGAACATAATGGGCACCAAGCCCGACGCCATCGATTTTGCCGAGGACCGCGAGCGCTTCGCCGCTCTGCTCGACAAGCTGGGCATCATGTACCCGCCGGCGGGCCAGGCCACCTCGTTTGAGGAGGCCGAGGCCGTGGCCGCGCACATCGGCTATCCGCTGCTGGTGCGCCCGAGCTATGTGCTGGGCGGCCGCGGCATGATGATCGCCTACGATGCCGAGCATCTGCGCGATTACATGGCAGAGGCTGCGCGCATTAGCCCCGACTACCCGGTGTACCTCGATCGCTTCCTGGAGGGTGCGATTGAGTCCGATGTCGATGCCCTGTGCGACGGCGAAGAGGTCTACATCGGCGGCATCCTGGAGCATATTGAGGAGGCCGGTATTCACTCCGGCGACTCTGCGACCTGCATCCCTCCGTTTAGCTTTAGCGAGAGCCTGCAGGCGAAGCTCCGCGAGACCACGCGCCGCATCGCGATGGCGCTGGGCGTACGCGGCCTGGTCAACGTGCAGTATGCCATCAAGGGCGAGACCGTCTACGTGATCGAGGCCAACCCGCGTGCCAGCCGTACCGTGCCGTTTATCTCCAAGGCCACCGGCGTGCCGCTGGCCAAGTGCGCGGCGCGTATCATGGCGGGCGATTCCATCGCGAGCTTGGGCCTGCCGAGCGATGAGCGTCAGCTGGACTGGTTCTGCATGAAGGAAGCCGTTATGCCCTGGGGCCGTTTCCCGGGCGCCGACGTTATCCTGGGGCCCGAGATGAAGTCGACGGGCGAGGTCATGGGTATCGCCAAGAGCTATCCCGAGGCATACGCCAAGACGCAGCTGGCGATCGACTACAAGCTGCCCGACCCGAGCGCCGGCAAGGTATTCATCAGCGTGTGCGACCGCGACAAGCGTCACATCCTTTCGGTCGCCCGCATCCTGCGCTACCTGGGCTTTGACATCTGCTCTACCGAGGGTACGGCGCGCGTGCTGCGTGGAGGCAACGTGACGTGCGAGATCGTGGAGAAGATTAGCGGCCCGCACGACGGCGAGCGCCCCAACATCGGCGACCTCATCGCCGATGGCAAGATCGCGGTGATCATCAACACGCCGTACGGTCCGGGCTCGCGTGGCGACGGCTATCTGTTGCGCACCGAGGCGGTGCGCCGCGGCGTGACTTGCGTGACCGCGATGTCTGCGGCCAACACGTACGTGAGTGCCATCGAGGCCGTGCGCGAGGACCAGCAGGGTCACGGCAGCGCCAACGACATGGGCATGGACGTCATCGCCCTGCAGGACCTGCCGCAGCACACGGTGTAGGTTGAGCTGGCCGGCCGGGGCGGAGGGGGCTGAGTTTCCCCCTTCGCTCCGGCTGCAAGCAGAGTCGCTCAGTGAGAAACTCAGCCCCCTCCG